>NZ_DOEM01000007.1:0-112383 GCF_003533255.1 Pediococcus sp. | reverse complement strand
GTCGATGTCGATTCTTGTGGCAAACTCGGCCGCAAGAACTCGCACTACGTTCCAAGCCCAAATTTGCTGGAAGACGGCATTTTATCTAATTTTGCTGTCATGAACGGTTTCGTATCAAGCAACAAGATAAGTTTTGTAGTTTCACCTTGAGATTTTTAAATATTGATTGATGCAGAACTGGAAGTGAAATGACTTCTGGTTCTTTTTTTGATTGGAACTGGCGGATAAAATTTCACGCGTTAGTTTAGTTGTGCGGTATGATAAGGGTGGCAGTAAATTAGCAACGAAACATTTTGAAACTGGACAAAAAAAGTACATTATGAGAACAAATTCTGGTATTCTTATACGTAGATCGTTTTGATGTGTTAATTTATATTAACATCACACGTTGAAAGTAATGAACGGGGATAGCTGTGAATAAAAAAATTTATACCACAAGGCTAAAGCTGCGACCATTTGTGCCGGCTGATTTAACAGGGTTACGAGCCATCGTTGAAAACGAAGAAATTGCAGAGATGGCTAGTTTTCGTGTGGCTGCAAACGCGTTTGAAAGTGATTATTTTTTACAGCAACTTATGCAACCCAACATTTGGGCTATGACAATAAAGCAAACTTCAGAAGTTATCGGTAGTGTTGGGCTTTATCCAGTGGTGGGTGATAATCATGAACGAGATCCATTAAAACTGGAATTAGGTTACATGCTGAATCAAGATTTTTGGGGCCGCGGGTATATGACAGAAGCCGTTCAATCAATTTTAAATCATACTTTTCATGAAAACTCCGCATATGTCGTATTGGCAAGTACCTATGCTGAAAATAAACGATCGGCAGCTATTTTAGAACATCTTAGTTTTAAGAAGGTCGGTGAACATGTTTTACCGGCAAGTGTGTTAAATCCGGTTTCGCGACAAGAAAATTTTTATCAATTAACAGCGCAAGCATTTATAGAAGGTGGTCATTATGCAACTCACTAAAGGATTTGAACAAGCAGCATGTATTATTGCGTTATTGTGTACACAGGATCGCTCAATTCCGTTGACGACGGCGGTGATTCACGATCGATTAACAGGATCAGAGACTTATTTGCGAAAAATTATGCGTAAATTGGTTGTTGCCGGTTTGGTTACCTCAATTCCGGGAAATAATGGCGGTTTTCGACTAGCCAAAAAGCCAAGTGAAATTTCATTACTGGACATTGTTGAAGCGAGTGAAGGACCCATTAAAACATATCCAGACATGGGTTTTATTGAAAATGTGTTTTCTGAGGCCCATCCGATTGCCGAGCGTGGTAAAAATGTTTTAAACGACACATTTCAACAGGCAGATAATTTGTGGCGCGACTATCTCAAACATCAAAGTTTGAATGATGTGCTCGTTAAAATCATGGGTGAACCTGCAGTTCCGGGAATTGATTGGAACGGCTCTGACAATGAGTTACATGCCCAGTTTCAAAAGCTAAACGAGAAAATTCAGGGCACAAAATTAACGAATGATTAACACTTGGTGTTGTCAGATACACTGAGCTTGTATATAATTGATTCATATCGAAAGAAGAGGTTGCCAAACTCATCAGTCACAGCTTGTAGATGAAAAAGCATTGTAGACAAGTTGCAAAAGGGTGTTTGGCCGAAATTTTAAGTTGCTTTTTCAACTTAGAGTTGGGATCTGGTTTAATAAATCAGGGACTGTCGTGGTGCATTCAAACACATCGCGGGGCGCTATCTACGATTTGACTGAGAAATTTAGTAAGTCTTTTTGTATGGCGATTTGTTATGCAAAAAGGCTTTTTTTATTGGTTAAAAATAAGATTGCCTTTTTAATTCGAATTTTAAGGAGGAAGTAGCTTTATGGCACAGGAAGAGAATCATTCAATTGATCGATCTTTGAAGACACGGCATATCTCCATGATCGCGCTTGGAGGAAGTATTGGAACTGGATTATTTGTGGCTAGTGGGTCAGCGATTTCAGAGGCTGGTCCAGCTGGTGCACTGATTGCGTACGTGGCAATGGGGATCATGGTGTACTTCTTGATGACGAGTTTAGGGGAAATGGCCACTTACATGCCAGTTTCGGGTTCGTTTGCGACCTATTCCACAAAATATGTGGATCCGGCTTTGGGATTTGCGATGGGCTGGAATTACTGGTTTAACTGGGCAATTACCTTGGCAGTTGATATCAGTACAGTTTCCATTGTCATGAAATTTTGGCTACCCAACGTACCCGGTTGGGTTTGGAGTACGGTAGCGCTGATCTTGATTTTTGCGATTAACGCTTTAACGGTAAAGACGTTTGGTGAAACTGAGTACTGGATGGCGTTGATTAAGGTTGTCACGGTAATTATTTTCTTAGTCATTGGTGTGGCAGTAATTTTTGGCATTATGGGTGGTCATGCAACTTATCTAAACAACTTCACCTATAAAAAAGCACCGTTTGTCGGTGGGCTTCCGATGATTTTAAGTGTTTTCGTCGTTGCTGGATTTTCATTTCAAGGAACTGAATTGATTGGAATTACAGCTGGAGAATCTGAAACTCCCGAAAAGAGTGTCCCTAAGGCGATTAATCAAGTTTTCTGGCGCATTTTATTATTCTATATTTTAGCTATTTTTGTCATCGCTTGTATCATCCCGTACACAAGTCCCGATTTATTGGGTTCTTCTGCAAGTGATGTCAAAATTAGTCCGTTTACGCTAGTGTTCCGGCGAGCTGGTTTGGCAGGTGCGGCCAGCATTATGAATGCCGTGATCTTGACGTCGGTGATTTCATCGGCTAATTCTGGCATGTACGCTTCAACTCGGATGCTTTATTCGTTAGCTTTACAAGGATACGCACCCAAGACATTTAGCTTAACCACAAAACGAGGAATTCCTTTGATGGCGTTGATTGGCACAACGATTGTGGGGGCGTTAACATTTATTTCTAGCATTGCAGGCCCTGAAATCTATATGTGGCTGGTCGCTGCAAGTGGGCTGACTGGTTTTATTGCTTGGTTAGGGATTGCTATTTCTCATTTCCGTTTTCGCAGGGCATTCGTCAAACAAGGACACAAAGTCGAAGAATTACGCTACCATGCAAAATGGTTCCCATTTGGGCCGATTTTTGCGTTTGTACTGTGTCTACTCGTTATTGCCGGTCAAGATATCCATTCGTTTGCCACGTTTAACTGGGAAGCAATTGGGATCAGTTACATGAGTGTCCCGATTTTTATCATTTTATATACGTATTATAAAATTAAATATCATACTCATGTTATTTCGTTGGACGAAGTTGATTTAACACAACCTGATTTTATTTTAAAGGCTCGAAAAGCTGAAAAATAAGTGTATAATGTAAGGCGCTGCAATAAAACAGACTGTTTTTGAGAAAAGAAGTTTTAATCTACATGTTGTTTTAACTTAGATTCATGCTACAATATATAGTATTAAAACAGGAATAAAGGGGAACTTCGAATGATTGCATTGTCAGGCCCAATCGGCGCAGGAAAAACAACGTTAACAGAAATTTTGTCACAACATTTAGGTACAAAAGCATTTTATGAATCGGTGGATGATAATAAGATTTTGCCACTCTTTTATAAAGATCCTAAACGCTATGCTTTTCTTCTTCAGATTTATTTTCTGAATCGCCGTTTAGATGGTATTAAAGAAGCTTTTCAAACCAAAAATAGTGTGATGGATCGTTCTATTTATGAAGATTCACTTCTATTCCATCTGAATGCAGATTTGGGTCGGGCAACAAGCACCGAAGTTCAGATCTATGACTCTTTACTAACAAATATGATGGAAGAACTTCCAGAAACTCATTATCAAAAGAATCCTGATTTGTTAATTGATATCAACATTTCGTTTGATACAATGTTGGAACGGATCAAAAATCGTGGTCGCTCATATGAACAGATTGATAATGATCCTAGTTTATATGAGTATTATCGTGACTTGAATGATCGTTATAGTGAGTGGTATGACAATTATAATGAGAGTCCAAAGATTCAAATTGATGGGGATCAGTTTGATTTTGTGGAAGATCCACAGGCACGTCAAAAAGTAATTCAAACAATTGATCAAAAAATTGCTGAAATTTAGTTGTCTATTGGATTAGTTTCGGTTATGATTAGGTTATTAATAAATAAACGTAGATTCACATAAAGTAGATTTAAAGCGAGATAGAGTTAGTGAAAGCTATCAATCGAAACTCCGGTGGATTAAAACGGGTGAGTAATTTCACACGGCTGCGGTCGTTAAACTCCAATTAAGGGTGCTGGTAACAGCAAACTTGGGTGGTACCGCGAAAAAGACCTTTTCGTCCCAATTAATGGGATGATTAGGTCTTTTTATTATGTATACAAAATTGAAGGAGGACATGAAAATGTTAGATTTAAAAAATATTCGCACAAATACAGATTTCGTAAAAGAACGTTTAGGGACACGCGGTATTGATCCAAAAGAAATTGAAAAATTATTGGACGTGGATCAAAAACGTCGGGACTTAATCGTCGAAAGTGAAACACTCAAAAAGACGCGTAACGAGGTTTCAGACCAAATTTCGTTATTGAAACGTCAAAAAGAAGATGCCAATGACAAAATTACTGAAATGCGCAAAGTAAGTGGCGAGATCAAGGAACTTGATGCCCAATTGCAAACATTGACTGAACAAGTTCAGGATATGGCAGCTCATTTACCAAACATTCCTAACCAAGATGTCCCAATCAGTTTGACCGAAGAAGGCAGTGTGGAATTACGCAAAGTGGGTAAACCTCGTAAATTCACGTTTAAACCAAAAGCACATTGGGACATTGGTGAAGATTTAGGCATTTTAGATTTTGAAAGAGCAGCCAAGGTATCAGGCAGTCGGTTTGTTTATTATATTGGCATGGGTGCTAAGCTGGAACGGGCGGTTTATAACTTTTTCTTAGATCAAAATGATAAAGCTGGTTATACGGAAATGATTACGCCCTACATGGTGAATGATGAGTCAATGTATGGAACAGGCCAATTCCCTAAGTTTAAGGAAAATCATGCCGGCTATGAGATTCAAGATAGTGAATTAACTTTAATTCCAACTGCTGAAGTACCATTGGTTAACTTCCATCGCAATGAAATTTTGGATGGGGATGATTTACCAATTAATGAAACAGCTTTATCACCTGCATTTCGTTCTGAAGCGGGGAGTGCTGGCCGTGATACGCGTGGGTTGATTCGGATGCATCAATTCAACAAGGTGGAAATGGTTAAGTTTACAAAACCTGAAAATTCATGGAACGAACTTGAAAAGTTGACTAATCAGGCAGAAAGTTTACTGAAATTATTGAAATTGCCATACCATGTGATTACCTTAACAACGAGTGATATGAGTTTTACTGCTGCGATGACGCATGACTTGGAAGTTTGGATTCCAGCTCAAAACATGTATCGTGAGATTTCGAGTTGTTCAAATTGTACAGATTTTCAGGCTCGTCGGGCTCAAATTCGTTATCGAGATGAAAATGGCAAATTACAATATGTGCACACTTTGAATGGTTCTGGATTAGCAGTTGGGCGAACAGTGGCTGCTATTCTTGAAAATTATCAAAACGAAGATGGATCAGTTACCATCCCCGACGTTTTAGTACCCTATATGGGTGGTGTGACAAAAATTACAAAGTAGCTGTGAACTGGGTGATACTAGGAAAGGATCAAATATAATTCATAGTGGATATTTTACGACAACTACAAAAATTTATTGACAATTGGTAGGGGTCAATGATAATATTATGTAGTTGTCGTTTGATGGAGGATTAGCTCAGTTGGGAGAGCGTCTGCCTTACAAGCAGAGGGTCACAGGTTCGAGCCCTGTATCCTCCATTTGAGCCGTTAGCTCAGTTGGTAGAGCATCTGACTTTTAATCAGAGGGTCGGCAGTTCGAGGCTGCCACGGCTCATTTACAAATATAAGCATTGCGGGCGTGGCGGAATTGGCAGACGCGCAAGATTTAGGTTCTTGTATCGAAAGATGTAAGGGTTCGAGTCCCTTCGCCCGCACTTCTAATTAATATTCTGTATTAATTAGCCGACTTAGCTCAGTTGGCAGAGCATCTGTTTTGTAAACAGGAGGTCGGAGGTTCGAATCCTCTAGTCGGCATTAGCAACTATGCGGAAGTAGTTCAGTGGTAGAACATCACCTTGCCATGGTGGGGGTCGCGAGTTCGAATCTCGTCTTCCGCTTTGTAGTTTTCACTACAAGCACACATATATTTGCCGGGGTGGCGGAATTGGCAGACGCACAGGACTTAAAATCCTGCGGTCAGTGATGACCGTACCGGTTCGATCCCGGTCCTCGGCATTTTTAAAATAAGCACCCATAGCGCAATTGGATAGAGTGTCTGACTACGAATCAGAAGGTTGTAGGTTCGACTCCTACTGGGTGCATCCCCTTCAGGATTAACTGTTTATTGACAGATTGACTGAAAAAAACATAAAATGCCAACTGTAATTCGTTTACTAGTTGGCATTTTACGTTTAGGAGTATTTTAGCAACAATGTGTGGATTTAAGAACAAACGGGAAGTAGCTCAGCTTGGTAGAGCACCTGGTTTGGGACCAGGGGGTCGCAGGTTCGAATCCTGTCTTCCCGATTACGCACTTAGACGGTGGAAAAGTGCATTTACGGAGAATTACCCACTTAAAGTTATTTACCAATAACGGGAAGTAGCTCAGCTTGGTAGAGCACCACGTTCGGGACGTGGGGGTCGCAGGTTCGAATCCTGTTTTCCCGATTTATGAAGAGAAGCATCAAATCAGCCGATTTGATGCTTCTCTTTTTATAAAATGCTACATTACAATAGTACAAAGTTTACAATAGTACAAAGTTTAATCAAAAAATTAAAAGGTCCATTTCAAAAATGATTGAATATCTCTAAATTGTTCACCTGATGACCACTATTTTTAAGTTTTAATCATCAAGTGTCGGCCTCAGTACAAAAAACTTTGCTTTTTATGAAGAGTTTCGTATAATGAAAGTCAACATTAGTCAAAGATGCAAGAAAGGGTGTGCGAAATGCAAGGTCAGAATATTTCCGATATCATTGAAAAATATTTAAAACAGATTTTAGCGGACTCGGAAGAAATTGAGATTCGACGCTCGGAAATTGCTGATTTGTTTGATGTTGTGCCGTCTCAAATAAATTACGTTATTAAAACCCGCTTCACCATTCAAAATGGCTATGTCGTGGAAAGTAAACGGGGTGGCGGTGGCTATATTCGCATTGAAAAAGTCAAATTACTTGATGATTTGGATGTTTTGGATACACTTATTCAAGTGATTGGTGAATCCATCAATCAACGTGATGCCCTTTCCATTGTCAAAAGTTTGTATGAAGACGACGTCATTAACAAACGAGAAGGAAACCTGATTTTAGCAGCAATTGATAAGAAGACACTAGCGATTAACGATCGGGATATGGAAAATCAGTTGCGAGCAAGAATTTTAATCGGCATTTTAAATCACTTAAGGTATGAGAGTTAAAAGAAAGTAGGGTGTTAGCATGGATAACTTATTTACACCAAGTGCCAAAAACGTGCTGGCTATTTCACAAGAACAAGCTAAACGTTTTAAGCACCAAGCAGTTGGAACAGAACATTTACTGTTGGCCCTAGCAATCGAAAAGAATGGTATTGCCTATAAAGTTTTTCAACAATTTTCAGTAACTGAAACTGATATTGTAGAAGAAATTGAACGTTTTACTGGTTATGGCACTTTGAAAAATGTGGGTGCAAACGATTATTTGCCATATTCACCAAAAGCCAAAGAAGTTTTAGCGGCTGCTGGGGATGAAGCCAAGCGGTTAGGTGCAGCAAAAATAGGAACGGAACATTTGTTGCTTGCTTTATTAAGTGACGAAAATATTCTGTCTTCACGAATTTTAATTAGTTTGGACATGGATCTTAGCCAAACTCGCAAAGTTATTTTACGTAAGTTAGGCGTTAGTGCTTCGGCACAGCTACGGCAAAACCAAGCGCAAAATAGTCGAGGAGCTAAGCCAAAAGGCACGCCAACATTGGATTCAGTTGCGCGTGACATGACTCAAATGGCACAAGAGGGTCAAATTGATCCTGTGATTGGCCGCGAAAAAGAAGTTAAACGTGTGATTCAGATTTTGAGTCGCCGAACTAAAAACAATCCGGTTTTAATCGGTGAACCCGGCGTTGGTAAAACAGCAATTGCTGAGGGACTTGCACAACGTATGATTGATGGTAATGTGCCGGATGACTTAGCTAACAAGCGATTGATGATGCTTGACATGGGATCGCTAGTCGCCGGAACCAAGTATCGTGGCGAATTTGAAGACCGTTTGAAAAAAGTTATTGATGAAATTCATGAAGATAAACACATTGTCTTGTTTATTGATGAATTACACACATTAATCGGTGCTGGTGGTGCTGAAGGTGCAATTGATGCTTCGAATATTTTGAAGCCTGCTTTAGCACGCGGTGAACTCCAAACAATTGGGGCCACAACGCTTAATGAATATCAAAAATATATCGAAACTGATGCAGCCTTAGAACGCCGTTTTGCTAAAGTTGAAGTAGATGAACCAACCCCTGAAGAATCTGTTCAGATTCTACGAGGCTTACGCGGTAAATATGAGGAACACCATCATGTTGAAATTACTGATGATGCGATCAAACAAGCGGTCGAACTTTCTGATCGTTATATTAGTGACCGCTTTTTACCAGATAAGGCCATTGATTTAATGGATGAAGCTGCTGCTAAAGTACGAATTGACCAAATGGGCAAAACTGAGAAATCAACTTCTGAAAGTAAATTACAAGAGTTAACGGATGCCAAAGAAGCTGCTATTGAGGACCAGAATTTTGAGGAAGCTCAAAAGGTTCGGGTTAAGGAAGAAAAGCTGCGTGCCAAAATTGAAAAAGCTAAGGCTACTGCTACAGCTGATGATGCAAAGCCAAAATATCAACTTCAAGAAACTGCTGAGGACGTGGCACAAGTGGTCTCTGAGTGGACAGGTGTGCCATTAACCCAGTTGCAAAAGACTGAAAGTGAACGTTTAGTTAATCTTGAATCTATTCTGCATAAACGTGTTATTGGTCAAGAAGAAGCGGTGTCAGCAGTTTCCAGAGCAATTCGACGTGCACGAAGTGGCTTGAAAGATCCAGGTCGTCCAATTGGTTCGTTTATGTTCTTGGGCCCAACTGGAGTCGGGAAAACTGAATTGGCCAAAGCGTTGGCCGAAGCTATGTTTGGTTCTGAAGATAACATGATTCGAATTGATATGTCTGAATACATGGAACGTTATAGTACTAGTCGTTTGATTGGGTCTGCCCCCGGTTATGTTGGGTACGATGAAGGCGGCCAATTAACGGAACGTGTTCGTCAAAAACCTTATTCGGTTGTGTTATTTGATGAAGTTGAAAAGGCCCATCCGGATGTGTTTAACATTTTGTTACAAGTTTTGGACGATGGTTATCTAACTGACTCTAAAGGGCGAAAAGTTGATTTTAGAAACACTATTTTAATCATGACTTCTAACTTGGGTGCCACAGCATTGCGAGATGAAAAATCAGTTGGTTTTGGTGCCAAGGATGCAAGTCAGGATTATACGGCAATGTCGGCCAAGATTCGCGAAGTGCTCAAACAAAGCTTCCGACCTGAATTCTTAAACCGGATTGACGAAACCATTATCTTCCACTCTTTGACCCGTCCACAACTTCATAAAATTGTGAAATTGATGGCTCGTCAGATTTTGAAACGAGTTGCAGATCAGGGTATGACAGTCAAAATTACACCAGCGGCGATTGATGCGGTGGCGGAAGCTGGTTTCGATCCTGAATATGGGGCACGACCAATTCGCCGTGCGTTCCAAACCAAAGTTGAAGATAAACTAAGTGAATTAATGTTGTCAGGACAGGCTAAAATTGGTGATAATATCACTGTTGGTGCTCGTCATGGTAAGATTCAGGTGGCCGTTAAAAATCCAAAGCCGGATTCAAAACAGCCAACAGCTTAAATTAAATAAATTTACAGTTTTAATGTTTGACAGATGATAACAAATTGAGTATTATTAACTTTGTTTGTAACTGTGAATGAAATGGAGCGTTGCGATCTATTGTCCGTGGCGCTTTTCATAAAAAAGCAAAAATAGCTATCAAATTTAAGAGCTATTTTTGGTTTTTTTTTGCCAAAAAACAGTGCAATTTGTGAAATGTAATCAAACTGTAATGTAAAAGGCCGTTTGCGGAATATTTTAGAGAGGTGAATAACTTGGCAGGACATTTGGTAAAGTACGGTAAGCACCGAACCCGTAGAAGTTACGCGCGGATTAAAGAAGTGCTGGAACTTCCTAACTTGATTGAGATTCAAAGTAATTCATACCAGTGGTTCCTTGATGAAGGATTGAAAGACATGTTCGATGACATTATGCCAATCGACGATTTTGCCGGAAATCTTTCACTGGAATACGTGGATTATCAATTATTAGAACCAAAGTATACAGTGGATGAGGCGCGTGAGCATGAAGCAAATTACTCAGCACCTTTGCACGTTACTTTGCGTTTAACAAATCATGAAACTGGCGAAATTAAATCTCAGGATGTTTTCTTTGGTGATTTTCCATTAATGACAGAACAAGGTACGTTCATTATTAATGGTGCAGAACGGGTTATCGTTTCTCAGTTAGTTCGTTCACCTGGTGTTTATTACACTAAGGAAGCTGACAAAAACGGCCGAGATATTTGGGGCACAACAGTTATTCCTAATCGTGGAGCTTGGTTAGAATACGAAACAGATGCAAAGAACATTGCATATGTACGAATTGACCGAACTCGTAAAATTCCGATGACTGAATTAGTTCGAGCTCTTGGGTTCGGATCTGATGAAGAAATCGTTGATATGTTGGGTCAAACAGATAGTTTAGATAATACTTTGGACAAAGATGTTCATAAAAATTCTGAGGATTCTCGTGTTGAAGAGTCCTTGAAGGATATTTACGAACGTCTCCGCCCAGGTGAACCTAAAACTGCGGATAGTTCACGTAGTCTTTTAACTGCGCGTTTCTTTGATCCAAAACGTTATGATATGGCTCCTGTTGGCCGTTACAAGGTTAACAAGAAGTTAAGTTTGAAGACTCGTTTAGTTGGTCAAACCTTGGCTGAAACTTTAGCCGATCCAGATACTGGTGAAGTTATTGTGCAAAAGGGAACTGTTGTGACTAAAGATGTCATGAAAGACTTGGCACCATATTTAGACAAAAAAGATTTTAAGGCAATCACTTATACACCATCTGACGAATCAGTTGTTACAGCACCAATGACCGTTCAATCAATTAAGATTGTGAACCCTAACGATCCAGAACGTGAATTGACGATGATTGGCAATGACAACATCGATCTTAAATTGAAACACATTACACCTGCTGATATTATCGCTTCAATTAACTATTTCTTCTTATTACAAGAGGGAATCGGTTCAACTGACGATATTGACCATTTGGGTAATCGTCGTATTCGTTCAGTGGGTGAATTATTGCAGAACCAATTCCGAATTGGCCTTTCTCGAATGGAACGTGTTGTTCGTGAACGGATGTCCATTCAGGATGCAACAACAGTGACACCACAACAATTAATTAATATTCGTCCTGTTGTGGCTTCAATCAAAGAATTCTTTGGTTCTTCACAGTTGTCACAATTCATGGATCAAACTAACCCATTGGGTGAATTAACGCATAAGCGTCGTTTATCAGCCCTTGGTCCTGGTGGTTTAACTCGTGACCGTGCCGGATATGAAGTTCGTGATGTGCATTACACTCATTACGGTCGTATGTGTCCTATCGAAACGCCTGAAGGTCCTAACATTGGTTTAATTAACAGTTTGGCTAGTTACGCTAAAATCAATAAATATGGTTTTATCGAAACTCCTTACCGTCGTGTCTCATGGACATCTCATGCAGTTACCAACAAGATTGATTATTTAACTGCTGATGAAGAAGATCAATTTGTTATTGCTCAGGCAAACTCACCATTAAATGATGATGGTTCATTCGTTGATGATGAAGTTATGGCGCGTCATGAAAGTGACAATATTGAAATTAGCATTAACAATGTCGATTACATGGATGTTTCACCAAAACAAGTAGTTGCGGTCGCTACAGCATGTATTCCTTTCTTGGAAAATGATGATTCTAACCGTGCCTTAATGGGAGCTAACATGCAGCGTCAGGCTGTTCCTTTGCTTGACCCACATGCACCATTGGTCGGAACTGGTATTGAATATAAAGCTGCCCATGATTCTGGAGTTGCGTTGATTTGTAAACATGACGGAACTGTTGAATACGTTGATGCCCGTCAAATTCGGGTACGTCGTGATGATGGTGCTTTAGATACCTATAAATTAATGAAATTCCGTCGTTCTAATGGCGGTAAGAACTACAACCAACGTCCAATCGTGAAAGTTAATGATCATGTGGATAATGATGAGGTTTTAGCTGATGGTCCTTCTATGGAAGGTGGAGAATTAGCACTTGGTCAAAACCCACTAGTTGCCTTCATGACATGGCAAGGTTATAACTTCGAAGATGCCATTGCTATTAATGAACGATTAGTTCGTGATGACGTTTATACTTCTATTCATATTGAAGAGTACGAATCAGAAGCTCGTGATACCAAGCTCGGACCTGAGGAAATGACTCGTGAGATTCCTAACGTCGGTGAAGATGCCCTTAAAGATCTTGATGAAGACGGAATTGTTCGAATCGGTGCTGAAGTTGAAGATGGCGATATCTTAGTTGGTAAGGTTACACCTAAGGGAGTGACTGAGTTATCAGCTGAGGAACGTCTACTTCACGCAATCTTTGGTGAAAAGGCCCGTGAAGTTCGTGATACTTCACTTCGGGTTCCTCATGGTGGCGGCGGTATTATCCAGGATGTAAAGATCTTTACTCGTGAAAATGGGGATGAACTTTCACCTGGTGTTAATATGATGGTTCGGGTTTATATCGCTCAAAAGCGTAAGTTACAAGTTGGCGATAAGATGGCCGGACGTCATGGTAACAAGGGTACTGTTTCTGTAGTTATTCCTGAAGAAGATATGCCATACATGCCAGATGGTACGCCAATTGACATTATGTTAAGTCCAATGGGTGTGCCGTCACGTATGAATATCGGTCAGGTTTTGGAATTGCATTTAGGAATGGCTGCCCGTAACTTGGGAATCCATGTTGCCACACCTGTCTTTGATGGTGCCCGTGATAAAGATATCTGGGATGCGGTTAAAGAAGCGGGGATGCAATCAGATGCCAAGACCGTTTTATATGACGGTCGGACTGGTGAACCATTTGAACAACGGATTGCCGTTGGAGTTATGCATTACATGAAGTTAGCCCACATGGTTGACGATAAGATTCATGCCCGTTCAATCGGACCTTACTCATTAGTTACGCAACAACCATTAGGTGGTAAAGCCCAATTTGGTGGTCAGCGTTTTGGTGAAATGGAAGTTTGGGCTCTTGAAGCTTATGGTGCTGCATATACTTTGCAAGAAATCTTGACTTACAAATCAGATGATGTTGTCGGTCGTGTTAAGACTTATGAAGCCATTGTCAAAGGTGATCCAATTCCACGTCCAGGTGTACCTGAATCCTTCCGTGTTCTTGTGAAGGAATTACAAGCACTTGGTCTGGATATGAAAGTTCTTGATAATGATAAGAATGAAATTGAGTTGCGTGACATGGATGACGAAGATGATGATGTTGTCAATGTGGATGCACTCAGTAAGTATGCTGAAGAACAGAAAGATAAATCAAAAGCAGATGCTAAAACAGCTGCAACTGCCAAAGATGCTTCTTCTGTAAGTGAAACAAAAGCTGAAACAGAAAATAATAAAAAGTAAGTTTAACTAGTCAATAATCAAATCAAGAAGGAGGTCGATCCTTTGATCGATGTCAATAAGTTTGAAAGCATGCAAATTGGGCTCGCATCCCCTGACAAGATCAGAAGTTGGTCATATGGTGAAGTTAAAAAGCCAGAAACGATTAACTATCGAACATTAAAGCCTGAAAAAGATGGCTTGTTCGATGAACGAATTTTCGGACCAACTAAAGATTACGAATGTGCCTGTGGAAAATACAAGCGAATTCGTTATAAGGGAATTGTCTGTGACCGTTGTGGTGTTGAAGTTACTAAGTCAAAAGTTCGTCGTGAACGGATGGGTCATATTGAATTAGCTGCTCCAGTTACTCACATTTGGTACTTTAAGGGTATCCCAAGTCGAATGGGCTTAGTTTTGGATATGAGTCCTCGTGCTCTTGAAGAAATCATCTATTTCGCTTCATACGTTGTAATTGATCCAGGTAAAACACCACTCGAAAAGAAACAATTATTAACAGAGCGTGAATACCGTGAAAAATTAGAAGAATATGGTAATACCTTCAATGCCAAGATTGGTGGCGAGGCAATTAAAGAATTGCTTCAAGATGTTGATCTTGAAAAAGAAGCTAAAACTTTAAAAGAAGAACTCAAGGATGCTTCTGGACAAAAGCGGACTCGTGCCGTTCGTCGTTTAGACATTATTGAAGCCTTTATTCAATCTGGTAACGAGCCTGACTGGATGATTATGGATGCAATTCCTGTCATTCCACCAGATTTACGGCCAATGGTTCAATTGGATGGTGGTCGTTTTGCCACTTCTGATTTGAATGATTTGTACCGTCGAGTAATAAACCGTAACAATCGTTTGAAACGTTTATTAGACTTGAATGCTCCTGGAATTATCGTTCAAAATGAAAAACGAATGTTACAAGAAGCCGTTGATGCATTGATTGATAATGGTCGTCGTGGCCGTCCAGTTGCTGGACCTGGTAATCGTCCATTGAAGTCACTTTCACATATGTTGAAAGGTAAGCAAGGACGTTTCCGTCAAAACTTACTTGGTAAACGTGTTGATTATTCTGGCCGTTCCGTTATTGATGTTGGGCCATCACTTAAGATGAACCAAATGGGATTACCTGTCCCAATGGCTTTGGAATTATTCAAGCCATTCATCATGAAAGAATTGGTTTCACGTAACTTAGCTTCAAACATTAAGAATGCTAAACGCAAAATTGATCGCAAAGATGATGATGTTTATGATGTTTTGGAAGATGTTATTAAAGAACATCCAGTATTGTTGAACCGTGCACCTACTTTGCATAGACTTGGAATTCAGGCTTTCGAACCTGTTTTGGTAAGTGGTAAAGCAATGCGTTTGCATCCATTAGTTTGTGAAGCTTACAATGCCGATTTTGATGGGGATCAAATGGCGATTCATTTGCCTTTATCAGATGAAGCTCAAGCCGAAGCACGTTTGTTAATGCTTGCTGCCCATCATATTTTGGCTCCTGCTAATGGTAAACCTGTGGTAACACCTTCTCAGGATATGGTTATTGGTAACTATTGGTTGACCATGGAACGTGAAAATAGTGTTGGCGAGGGCATGATCTTTAAAGATCTTGATGAAATTCGTTTAGCTATGCAAAATGGCTATGTTTCTGAACATACACGAATTGGGCTTCAAGTTAGCTCAATGCCAAAGAAACCATTCACTGATGAACAACGCAATCGCATTTTAGTGACAACCGCTGGAAAAGCGATTTTCAATGATATTTTACCAAAGGGCTTAATTTATTTGAACGAACCCACTGATGAAAACTTAGTCAATGGTACGCCGGATAAATATTTCTTGGCACCTGGTGAAGACATTAAGGCCTTTATTAAAGAACAGCCTTTAATCCCACCATTCAAAAAAGGTTTCTTGAGTGATATTATTGCGCAAGTTTACAAGCAATATAAAGTTACCCAAACTTCCTTACTTTTGGACCGTATGAAGGATCTTGGTTATGATATTTCGACTAAGTCTGGATTAACAGTCGGAATTGCGGATATTACTGATTTGAAAGAAAAACCAGAAATTGTAGCAGCTGCCCACAAACAAGTCGCAACCGTTACAAAACAATTCCGTCGTGGTTTAATTACTGATGACGAACGTTATGAACGAGTTGTTGGAATTTGGAACGATGCTAAAGATGATATTCAACAAAAATTGATGGAGAGTTTTGATCCTCAAAATCCAATTTATATGATGAGTGATTCTGGTGCTCGTGGTAACATTTCAAACTTTACTCAGTTAGCTGGTATGCGTGGTTTGATGGCTGCTCCTAATGGTAAAATTATGGAATTGCCTATTCTTTCAAACTTCCGTGAAGGTCTTTCTGTTTTGGAAATGTTTATTTCAACCCATGGTGCTCGTAAAGGTATGACTGATACTGCCTTGAAGACTGCCAACTCAGGTTACTTAACCCGTCGTTTGGTTGATGTTGCCCAGGATGTTATTGTTCGTGAAAAAGACTGTGGAACTGATCGTGGCTTAACGATCTCTGCAATTGTTGAAGGTAATGAAGTGATTGAGTCTCTGTATGATCGTGTCTTAGGTCGTTACACTCAAAAATCAGTTTATAATCCTGAAACAGGCGAGAAGATTATTGGCAAGAACGAAATGATCGATGAACCAAAAGCTCAACAAATCATTGATGCTGGTATTAAGACTGTTACCATTCGTTCGGCATTTACTTGCAACACTCGTCATGGTGTTTGTGAACGGTGTTATGGACGGAACATGTCTACTGGTGACCGGGTTGAAGTTGGTGAAGCAGTTGGTACTGTTGCTGCTCAATCAATCGGTGAACCAGGTACTCAGTTAACTATGCGTAACTTCCATACTGGTGGTGTTGCCGGAAACGATGATATTACCCAAGGACTTCCTCGTATTCAAGAAATTGTTGAAGCGCGTAATCCTAAAGGTCGTGCTGAAATTACTGAAGTTACTGGTACAGTTGAGTCAGTTGAAGAGAATCCTGCCGAACGTAGCAAAGAAGTTACGATCAAAGGTGAAACTGATACACGGACTTACACTTTACCAATTACAGCACGCATGAAGGTTGCTGAAGGTGACTTTATTCACCGTGGTTCAGCTTTGAATGAAGGTTCAATTGATCCTAAGGAATTGTTGAAGGTTCGTGATGTTCTTTCAACTGAAAACTATCTGTTACGTGAAATTCAACGTGTTTACCGTATGCAAGGTGTAGAAATCTTGGATAAACATATTGAAATCATGGTTCGTCAAATGCTTCGTAAGATTCGTGTTATGGATCCTGGCGATACAGATGTCCTTCCTGGTACTTTGCTTGATATCAACGATTTCAAAGATGCGAACTACAAGACATTGATTGCCGGTGGTATTCCAGCAACTGCTCGTCCTGTTCTTCTCGGAATTACAAAGGCTGCTTTGGAAACAAATAGTTTCTTATCAGCTGCATCATTCCAGGAAACAACACGAGTATTAACTGATGCTGCTATCCGTGGTAAGAATGATCCATTAGTTGGTTTGAAGGAAAATGTTATTATTGGTAAGATTATTCCTGCTGGAACAGGAATGCCTGATTATCGTAAGATCATTCCAAAGACCGTTGGTGGAAAAGTGGCCGAACCTAAGTCACTCAGTGATGTCGAAAAAGAAATGGATACAGAAACAACTAAATAGTGTTTCTAATCTGATAATTAAAAGCAGAACTTGAGCCAAATCAAGTTCTGCTTTTTTGTTGCAATTTTTAGGCTGAAATTAAGAGATAGCCAAAAGTTAAATAAGGAATAAATGGAATTTTACGCGCATGTAAATGCGGAAAACAGAGCGTTAGAATTAAACAAAGGGTAGAGGCAAGACATAGAATTGAAGAGATGACTTGTAAACGGGAAAGAATGATGAAGACAAATACTAGTTCAAAATCTGCTTCACCGAATCCTTTAATAAGGTTTGAAAATTGAAACGACGAAAAAACGCTTAGCATTAAAGCCAGAAATATCATACAGTTTAGTATCGTAAATTGAAAGCTTAATCCTAATAGACCTAAAACACCAAGAAAGTAGCCATTCACATATGTTTGTTTAAAATCTATGAGACTTAAATAAATTAATACGGTGACAACGAAAAGTTGAAAGAAAAGTTTTAATGGTTGAAATGTGACCGTGAAAACATGCAAGTAAAGGATGCCCAGAACTAATTCCACACAACATGAAGTGGGTGGAAACCTTTGGTGACAGTAACGACATTGACCATTTAGCCAGCAATAACTAAAAATTGGAATTAAATCAACCGGTTTAAGAATGGTTTGGCAGTTTGAACAATGAGAACGAGGTTTGATGATAGACTGCTTCGTTTCCGCACGGTCGATACAAAGTGTCAAAAAGGAGCCAATGGTAGCTCCCGTGATAAAAAAGTAAATTTGAATAAGCATTTAATTACCTCCGATATTAATAAGTTACGAAAATTTGATTGACTTATTTGACGATAAAATAAGTTTTAATTTTTCAATTTGATTGCATAGGATGTAAAACAGGTGACAAAGCCCGTGAAACAAGGAGAAGACTCGAATTTATTTTGGAAAAAAGTTTGACAAGGCATGCTGATGATGATAATCTAAGAAAGGTGCTTTTTGTGGACAGGTTCTGTATTAGACAGACATGCTGACTGGAAACGGTGGCACAAAGCCATGTTGAGGCGGTTTTTTTTATCAATAAAAAAGACCCACCTGGATGTGTGTACTTAAACAAACAAGATTTTTTATTCGGAAGGGGAAACAATTAATGCCTACAATCAACCAATTGGTTCGTAAGGGTCGTCATTCACACGGTTCTAAATCTAAGGCTCCTGCTTTAAATTATGGCTACAACAGTATGAAGAAAAAAGCTGTTGCTAACCCAGCACCACAAAAACGTGGCGTTGCAACTCGTGTTGGTACTATGACACCTAAGAAACCTAACTCTGCTTTACGTAAATATGCTCGTGTACGTCTTTCTAACTTGATCGAAGTTACAGCATATATCCCAGGAATCGGACATAACTTACAGGAACATAGTGTTGTGCTCATTCGTGGCGGTCGTGTTAAGGATTTACCTGGTGTACGTTATCACGTTATCCGTGGTGCACTTGATACAGCCGGTGTTACTGATCGTAAACAAAGCCGTTCTAAATACGGTACAAAGAAACCTAAGAAGTAAGGAGGTTATTTAAATGCCAAGAAAAGGCCCTGCATCAAAACGCGAAGTATTACCTGATCCAATTTACAACTCAAAGTTAGTAACTCGTTTAATTAACCATTTAATGTTAGATGGTAAACGTGGTACAGCTTCAAAAATTCTCTATAATGCATTCGACGTCATCAAATCTGAAACTGGTAACGAACCAACTGAGGTATTTGATGAAGCTATGAAGAACATTATGCCAGTTCTTGAAGTTAAGGCTCGTCGTGTTGGTGGTTCTAACTACCAAGTACCAATCGAAGTACGTCCAGATCGTCGGACAACTTTAGGACTTCGTTGGCTCGTGAACTATTCACGCCTTCGTGGTGAACATACAATGACAGAACGTCTTGCTCGTGAAATTATGGACGCTGCAAATAATACAGGTGCTTCAGTTAAAAAGCGTGAAGATACTCATAGAATGGCTGAAGCCAACCGAGCATTTGCTCATTATCGTTGGTAATTTTCCGCTTGTTGCTTAATCCAACATGTTTGGAAAGAGCAATAACAAATGGCTATTATATGAAGTCCATATAGTAGTCATTTTTTCTAATTTTGACTCTTTAACCATTAATTTGAAGGGAGAAACATTTTTTAATATGGCTAACAAAAGAGAATTTCCACTTGAAAAGACTCGTAATATCGGGATCATGGCTCATATCGATGCCGGTAAAACGACTACTACAGAGCGGATTTTGTACTACACTGGTAAAATTCATAAAATTGGTGAAACTCATGATGGGGCTTCACAAATGGACTGGATGGCCCAAGAACAGGAACGTGGTATTACCATCACTTCAGCTGCTACTACAGCTGCATGGAAAGACCACCGTATCAATATTATCGATACCCCAGGACACGTGGACTTCACTGTTGAAGTTGAGCGTTCCCTCCGTGTGTTAGATGGTGCTGTTGCCGTTCTTGACGCCCAAGCTGGTGTTGAACCTCAAACTGAAACTGTTTGGCGTCAAGCTTCTGATTACAGTGTTCCACGGATTGTTTTTGCAAACAAGATGGATAAAGTCGGTGCTGACTTTGACTTCTCTGTACAAACAATCAAGGACCGTCTTCAGGCTAATGCTTTGCCAATTCAAATGCCAATTGGTGCTGAAGATGATTTTGAAGGGGTTATTGACCTCGTCGAAATGAAAGCTGATCTTTACGATGAAGACCAACTAGGTACCGAATGGGATACAGTTGATGTGCCTGATCAATATAAAGAAGAAGCTGAAAAGCGTCGGACGGAAATGATCGAACAATTAGCTGATATCGATGATGACATCATGGAAAAATACCTTGGTGGCGAAGAAATCAGTAAAGAAGAAATCAAGGCTGCTATCCGTAAGGGTACATTGAATCTTGAATTATTCCCTGTTTTAGCTGGTTCAGCTTTCAAAAACAAGGGTGTTCAGATGATGTTGGATGCTGTTGTAGATTACTTGCCATCTCCTTTGGATGTTAAGCCATACAACGCCATCAATCCTGAAACTGATGAAGCTGTTGAATTAACTGCTGGTGATGACAAACCATTTGCTGCCTTAGCATTTAAGGTTGCAACTGATCCATTCGTTGGTCGTTTGACTTATATTCGTGTTTATACGGGAACTTTGGAATCAGGTTCTTATGTATTGAACTCAACAAAAGACAAACGTGAACGTGTTGGTCGTTTACTTCAGATGCATTCTAATCACCGTCAAGAAATCCCAGAAGTTTTCTCTGGTGATATTGCTGCTGCAATTGGTTTGAAGAACACAACTACTGGTGATTCATTGACTGATCCAGATCATCCACTACATTTGGAATCAATGGAATTCCCTGATCCAGTTATCCAAGTTGCCGTAGAGCCAAAATCTAAGGCTGACCAAGATAAGATGGATATTGCGCTTCAAAAGCTTGCTGAAGAAGATCCAACATTCAAGGCTGAAACAAACCCTGAAACTGGTGAAACTTTGATTGCCGGAATGGGTGAGTTACATTTGGACATTATCATTGACCGTATGAAACGTGAATTTAACGTTGAAGCGACTGTTGGTGCTCCTCAAGTTGCTTACCGTGAAGCATTCACTAAGCCGGCTTCTGCACAAGGTAAGTTTGTTCGTCAGTCTGGTGGTAAAGGACAATATGGTGATGTTTGGATTGAATTCACACCTAATGAAGAGGGTAAAGGATTCGAATTCGAAGATGCTATTGTTGGTGGGGTTGTTCCTCGTGAATTTATCCCAGCTGTAGAACAAGGTTTACGTGAAGCCTTAAATAACGGTGTTCTTGCAGGTTACCCATTGGTTGACTTGAAAGCTAAGTTATATGATGGTAGTTATCATGAAGTCGATTCTAGTGAAGCAGCTTTCAAGGTTGCCGCATCAATCTCACTTCACAATGCTGCTAAAAAGGCTGCTCCTGTAATTTTGGAACCTGTTATGAAGGTTGAAGTTCGTGTACCAGAAGAGTACATGGGTGATATCATGGGTCAGATTACAGCTCGTCGTGGTCGTGTTGAAGGAATGGAAGCTATCTCAGGCGCTGAAGAAATTCATGCCTTTGTACCACTTTCAGAAATGTTTGGTTATGCAACTACCTTACGTTCAGCTTCACAGGGTCGTGGAACATTCACAATGACATTTGATCATTACGAAGCAGTTCCTAAGTCTATTCAAGAAGAAATCATCAAGAAAAATGGCGGTTCTTCAAGTAAAGACTAATTTCTAATTTAGAATAAATTAAAGCTCATTAGCCGCAGTGTAAAAACTGTGATTAATGAGCTTTTTTTGTTCCCAATAGTTATAAAGATTAAATGATCTTGGCGCCCAAAGAATTTTTGAAATGGGTCAGTGCCCAATTATGCCCAACCTGATCAAAACTAGCGACCGCATTTTGTGGAATCGTAAGTTGATAATTAAGATTATAGGCAGAAATGGCCGTATGCAAAACACAAATATCGGTGCAAACACCGGTTAAGGTGAGTGAGTTAATCTTATGTGTGCGTAAAAAGTTATCAAGGTTAGTATTTACGAATGCGCTATATCTGTTCTTATCAAAATAATAAACTTGTTGGCTAGTTGCATGTGATTCATACCAAGGTTGAACTGTATTATAAAGTTGCCGTCCCCAAGTGTTTTTTAAATTGTGTGGTGGAAAAAGTTTCGTTTCAGGATGAAAGAGATCGTTCTTTTCGTGCAGATCCGTAGGAAAAATCACATAATTGCCGGCTTTAATGAATTGATTCGCCAGTTTTAAAATTTCTGGTTCAATTTTTTGGCCTGGTTTACCCGTACTGAGCGCACCAGAGTCGGCGACAAAATCGGCGACAAAATCGTTTGTATAATCTATAATAAGAAGTGCTTCTGGATTTTTCATTGCAATTCCTCCAATCTTTAGTCCTCATTATGAAACATAAATCGTTTTCAAATGTTACAAATATATTACATTTTTTCAAACCCAAAATAAATTGGCAGAAAGCCTTGTAAAACGGCTATTTATCTAGTAGTATGGACAAGTACTTGAAATTTAACGGGTGTACTATGCCCATTAATCAAGTCAAAACAAGGAGCTTTGATGTGAAAGGTTGCGACACACCCGGCCGCTTTGCCACGACAGTGTGGCGGTAATTTTCACGGAGCAAGTCTCATTTTCAAAATAGACGAAGGAGGTAACACAATGGCAAAACAAAAAATTCGTATCCGGTTAAAGGCATACGAACATCGCATCTTAGATCAATCCGCAGATAAGATTGTCGAAACTGCAAAGAGAACTGGTGCCACAATTTCTGGTCCAATTCCATTACCAACAGAACGTACAATCTATACGGTTTTGAGCTCACCACATAAGTTCAAAAAAGCACGTGAGCAGTTCGAAATGCGTACACACAAGCGTTTGATTGATATCGTTAACCCAACACGAAAGACAGTTGACTCATTAATGAAGTTAGATCTGCCAAGTGGCGTTGATATTGAAATCAAGCTTTAATTTCTAGAAACACAAATTTAGTATCACAATAATATTGGAGGTGTACTCATGACCACAAAAGGAATCTTAGGAAAAAAGGTTGGTATGACCCAAGTCTTTACTGATAACGGCGAGTTAGTTCCCGTTACCGTTGTTGATACAACACCAAACGTTGTATTACAAGTTAAAACCGTTGAAAGTGATGGTTATAACGCAGTGCAATTAGGGTTCGATGACAAACGTAAAGTATTGAGCAACAAGCCTGAACAAGGTCATGTAGCAAAAGCAAATACAAATCCTAAGCGCTTCATTCATGAAATCAGAGATGTTGAGCTGGGAGAATTAAAAGTCGGTGACGAATTGAAGGCTGACTTATTCGCAGCAGGCGATATCGTTGATGTCACAGGTACTTCTAAGGGACATGGTTTCCAAGGAAATATCAAGAAGGATGGACAACATCGTGGTCCGATGGCACATGGCTCTCGTTATCATCGTCGTCCAGGTTCATTAGGTGCAATTATTAACCGAGTGTTCCCTGGAAAGAAGTTACCAGGTCGTATGGGTAACAATACACGAACAGTTCAAAACTTAGAGGTCGTAAAGGCTGATACAGAAAACAATGTTTTATTGATCAAGGGTAATGTCCCAGGGTCAAAGAACTCATTCTTAGTTGTTAAGAATGCAGTTAAACCACACAAAAAGTAGAAAGGAGGACTAAATTAAATGACAAGCGTATCTTTATATAAACAAGATGGTACGAAGAATGGCGACGTTGAACTTAATGCTGACGTTTTTGGTATCATACCAAACGATAATGTGATTTTTGAAGCTATTGTTATGCAACGCGCATCAATGCGCCAAGGCACACATGCTGTTAAGAATCGAAGTGCAGTTCGTGGTGGTGGTAAGAAGCCATGGCGTCAAAAGGGTACTGGTCGTGCACGTCAAGGTTCAATCCGTTCACCACAATGGCGTGGCGGTGGTATTGTGTTTGGCCCCACACCTCGCTCATATGCATACAAATTGCCAAAGAAAATGCGTCGTTTAGCGTTGAAGTCTGTACTTTCACAAAAAGTATTGGATGACAGCTTGGTAGTTGTTGACGGTTATAGCTTTGATCAACCAAAGACTAAAGCATTTGCACAATCACTTGACAGCTTAAAAGTTTCAACGAAAGCATTATTAGTCCTTGAAGAAGATAACGAAGCAACTGCTCGTGCAGCTCGCAACCTTGAAAACGTCAAAATTGTTTCACCAACTGGTGTAAATGTTTTAGATGTTGTCAATAGCGACAAGCTCGTTATTACTCAAAAGGCTCTTTCTCAAGTAGAGGAGGCTCTCGCATAATGGAATCACGTGATGTAATTTTACGTCCAGTTGTCACTGAAGCTTCAATGGCAGAAATGGACAATAAACGTTACACATTCGATGTTGACACTCGTGCAACAAAGACAGAAGTCAAAAAAGCTGTCGAAGATGTCTTTGATGTCAAAGTTGTTAAAGTAAACATTATGAATGTTAAAGGTAAACTCAAACGTCAGGGACGTTATTCTGGTTATACCAAGAAACGTCGTAAGGCAATTGTTACATTGTCATCTGACTCAAAAGAAATCAAATTATTCAACGAAGAATAATAAATAAACTATAGGAGGAAAAAACACGTGGGGATTAAGAAGTTTAAACCAACGACAAATGCTCGTCGTGGCATGACACAGCTTGATTATAGCGAAATCACCAAGACGACTCCTGAAAAATCGTTACTCGAATCTCAAAGCCACACAGCCGGCCGTAATAACTCTGGTCGTATGACCGTTCGTCATCGTGGCGGCGGTAACAAGCGTCAATATCGTATTATTGATTTCAAGCGAATCAAAGATGATGTTGCAGCTACTGTTAAAGCTATTGAATATGATCCAAACCGTACAGCAAACATTGCTTTACTTGTTTACGCTGACGGAGTTAAATCATACATTATTGCACCAAAGGGCCTTAAGGTTGGCGACAAAGTTCAATCCGGTTCAGATGCTGATATTAAAGTTGGTAATGCATTGCCATTAACAGACATTCCTGTTGGTACCATTATCCACAATATCGAATTAAAGCCTGGTAAGGGCGGTCAATTAGCCCGTTCTGCTGGTGCTTCAGCACAATTATTAGGTAAGGAAGGCAAATATGTCTTAGTACGTTTGGCTTCATCTGAAGTTCGTATGATCTTATCTGCTGGTCGTGCCACAATCGGTGCTGTTGGTAATGAAGAACATGAATTAATTAATGTTGGTAAAGCAGGACGTACTCGTTATGCTGGCCAGCGTCCACACGTTCGTGGTTCTGTAATGAACCCTAACGATCACCCACATGGTGGTGGTGAAGGTAAAGCTCCAGTCGGTCGTCCATCGCCTCTATCACCTTGGGGTAAGAAGACCATTGGTAAGAAGACACGTAACAAGCGGAGTAAATCTAATAAATTTATCGTTCGTGGTCGTAAACGTGGTCGCTTAGGTAATATTTAGTCGAAAATTTCCCTAAAGGAGGTTTCATAATGAGTCGTAGTTTGAAAAAAGGACCATTTGCAGACGAACATCTTTTAAAGAAGATTGATGCACAAAAAGATCAAGAGAAGAAGTCTGTTATTAAAACATGGTCACGTCGTTCCACTATTTTCCCAAGTTTCATCGGTTATACAATTGCTGTATATGACGGCAGAAAACATGTCCCAGTTTACATTCAAGATGACATGGTTGGCCATAAGCTTGGTGAGTTTGTTCCTACACGAACATTCCATGGACATGGTACCGACGATAAGAAGACAACAGTTGCTAAATAAGGAGGATGAATCATGGCTGAACAAGTAACATCTGCACATGCAACTGCAAAAACTGTTCGCATTGCCGCTCGTAAGGTTCGTTTAGTAATTGATCTTATTAGAGGAAAAAGTGTCGCAGAAGCAATTGCAACTCTTAAGTTCACACCAAGAGGTGCATCGCCAGTTGTAGAAAAAGTTTTAATGTCTGCTGTAGCTAATGCAGAAAACAACTTCGACTTAGATCGTGAAGATTTGGTTGTAAGTGAAGTTTATGTCAACGAAGGACCAACCTTAAAACGTTTCCGTCCTCGAGCAAAAGGTTCTGCTTCACCAATCAACAAGCGAACAAGTCATATAACAGTAGTCGTATCTGAAAAATAGGAGGGAACACGCGTGGGTCAAAAAGTAAATCCAAATGGATTTCGTGTTGGTGTCATCCGTGACTGGGAAGCAAAATGGTATGCTGAAAAAGATTTTGCTACCTATTTACGTGAAGATTTACAAATCCGTAAATTCATCTCAACTAAGCTTGCCGACGCATCTGTTTCCAATGTTGAAATCGAACGTGCTGCAAATCGCGTGAACATTTCAATCCATACTGCTAAACCTGGTATGGTCATTGGAAAAGGCGGATCCGAAGTAGAAAGCTTACGTAAACAATTGAATGAACTTACAGGTAAACGAGTTCATATTAATATTATTGAAATTAAGAAACCTGATTTAGATGCCAAATTAGTTGGTGAAAACATTGCTGCTCAATTGGAAGGCCGTGTTGCTTTCCGTCGTGCAATGAAACAAGCTATGCAACGTACAATGCGTGCAGGTGCTAAAGGTATCAAGACACAGGTTGCAGGACGTTTGAACGGAGCAGATATGTCCCGTGTAGAACATTATTCTGAAGGAACAGTTCCATTGCACACATTGCGTGCAGATGTAGATTACGCTTGGGTTGAAGCAAGTACAACTTACGGTCGTTTAGGTGTTAAGACTTGGATCTACCGTGGAGAAATCTTGCCAGAAGCTCGGGGTTCCAAAGGAAATTCTAAAGAGCAAGGAGGGAAATAATCATGCTAGTACCAAAACGAGTTAAGTTCCGTCGTGTGCATCGTGGTAAGATGCGTGGTGCCGCAAAGGGCGGTAGAACCGTCACTTTCGGTGATTACGGTTTACAAGCTTTAGATTCTCATTGGATCTCAAACCGTCAAATCGAAGCAGCACGTGTTGCTATGAACCGTCACATGAAACGTGGTGGTAAGGTTTGGATCAAAATTTTCCCTCACAAGTCTTACACTTCTAAAGGTGTAGGTGTTCGTATGGGTAATGGTAAAGGTACTCCCGAAGGTTGGGTAGCACCAGTGAAACGCGGTAAGGTAATGTTCGAAGTCGGCGGTGTTAGTGAAGAAGTTGCACGTGAATCATTGCGTCTTGCTTCTATGAAACTACCCGTTAGAACAAAGATTATCAAACGCGAGGAAGTAGGTGGCGAATCAGATGAAGGCTAAAGAAATTAATGAATTAACCACTGATGAGATGCTAAAAAAAGAACAAGATTATAAAGATGAGCTTTTTAACTTACGTTTTCAATTAGCTACTGGCCAGTTGGAAAATACAGCCCGTTTAAAGGCAGTTCGTAAGAACATTGCTCGTATTAAGACTGTTTTACGTCAAAAAGAATTAAGTAAGTAGAAGAATACGAAGGGAGGAACTTAACACATGAGTGAAGAACGTCACGCTCGTAAAGTATATCAAGGCCGTGTTATTTCTGACAAAATGGATAAAACAATCACGGTTCAGATTAATACTACCAAAAAGCATCCTGTTTATGGCAAACGTGTAAAATATTCGAAAAAATATAAAGCACATGATGAGAATAATGAAGCTAAGGTTGGCGATGTTGTAAGAATCATGGAAACACGGCCTTTGTCCGCAACCAAACGATTCCGTTTGCTTGATATCGTTGAGAAAGCAGTTACTATCTAAATTTGTTATTTTTATTTCGTATTCTGATACAAAAATGGAAGGAGGACACTAACTGTGATCCAACAAGAGAGTCGTTTAAAAGTTGCTGACAATTCTGGTGCACGTGAAATTTTGGTAATCAAGGTTTTAGGTGGATCTCGAGTAAAATTTGGTTATATTGGTGATACTATTGTGGCTACTGTCAAACAAGCAACACCAGGTGGCGTTGTCAAAAAAGGTGACGTCGTTAAGGCAGTTGTTGTTCGTACTAAAGACGGTGCACACCGTGCTGATGGCTCATACATCAAATTTGATGAAAATGCTGCAGTTTTAATCAAAGATGATAAGAGCCCTCAAGGAACACGTATCTTCGGACCCGTTGCACGTGAATTGCGTGACAAAGATTACATGAAGATTGTTTCTTTGGCCCCTGAAGTATTGTAATTAACGATCGGATCGAAGGAGGTGCGACACGGCATGTTCGTAAAAAATGGTGATAAAGTTCGCGTAATTAGCGGAAAAGAAAAAGGCAAAGAGGGCACAATTATTAAAACCCTTGCTAAGAAAAATCGCGTTGTGGTTGAAGGCCTTAATAAAGTTAAAAAACATCAAAAAGCAAGTAACTCTAACCCTCAAGGTGGAATTATTGATGTAGAAGCAGCAATTGATGCTTCTAACGTGATGTTAATCGATCCATCAACTAATGAACCTACTCGTGTAGGCTACAAAGTTGTAGATGGTAAAAAAGTACGTTTTGCTAAAAAATCTGGCGAAACAATCGACAAATAATTCATGAAAGGAGGAAAAATTTTTCATGTCTAACCGTTTAAAAGAAAAATACGTTAAAGAAGTTACCCCAGAACTCGTGAAGAAGTTCGATTATACTTCAGTAATGCAAGCACCTAAGGTTAACAAAATTGTCTTAAACATGGGTGTCGGTGATGCAACAACTAATGCTAAGAATCTTGACGAAGCTGTTGAAGAATTAACATTGATCTCTGGTCAAAAGCCTTTGGTAACAAAAGCTAAGAAATCAATTGCTGGTTTCCGTTTACGTGAAGGTATGTCAATCGGTGCTAAAGTTACACTCCGTGGCGAACGCATGTATGATTTCTTAGATAAATTGATCAATGTGTCCTTACCACGTGTTCGTGATTTCCATGGTGTTAGCTCAAAGGCCTTTGATGGTCGTGGAAACTATACACTTGGTGTTCGTGAACAATTAATCTTCCCTGAAATTGATTATGATAATGTCAACCATGTTCGTGGTTTAGATATCGTTATCGTAACAACTGCTCAAACAGATGAAGAATCACGTGAATTATTGGCACAACTTGGAATGCCATTCGAAAAGTAAACGAAGGGAGCAATAAATTTGGCAAAAAAATCGTTAGTTATTAAGAGTCAACGTCCTGCAAAGTATTCGACACAGAACTACACTCGTTGTGAGCGTTGTGGCCGTCCACACTCTGTATATCGTAAGTTCCATCTTTGCCGCATTTGCCTTCGAGAATTAGCTCATGAAGGCCAAATCCCTGGCATGAAAAAAGCAAGCTGGTAAAAAGTATACCGGAGTAAAAGGAGGGTAAACATTAATGTCTATGACTGATCCTATTGCAGATTTCTTAACACGTATTCGTAACGCCAACATGGTTCGTCACGAATCTTTAGAAGTTCCTGCATCAACAATCAAACATGATATTGCTGAAATTCTTAAGAATGAAGGCTTTATCAAGAACGTCGAATATGTCGATGACGACAAACAAGGTATTATTCGTGTGTTCCTTAAATATGGTAAAAACAAAGAACGTGTCATTACTGGCTTGAAGCGTATTTCAAAACCAGGTTTACGTTCATATGTCAAAGCTGATGATGTACCAAAGGTTTTGAATGGTTTGGGTATTGCAATCATTTCAACATCTGAAGGCGTAATCACTGATAAAGAAGCTCGCGCTAAAAAAATCGGTGGCGAAGTTTTAGCTTATATTTGGTAAAATTTTAAAAGTAAGGAGGTGCAGTTAAATTGAGTCGTATTGGTTATAAAGCTGTAGAAATTCCATCAGGCGTTGAAGTCAAAGCCGATGGTGATCAAGTTACTGTTAAGGGTCCTAAGGGAACTTTAACTCGTACTGTTAGCACAGAAATCACAATGTCTATTAAAGACAACGTGGTAAAATTTGACCGTCCAAGTAATGATAATAAAATGCGTGCCTTACATGGGGCAACTCGTGCAAACTTCAACAACATGGTTGAGGGAGTTACAAAGGGTTACAAAAAGGACTTACAATTAGTTGGTGTTGGTTATCGTGCACAACTTAAGGGCAAGACATTAGTATTGAACTTAGGTTATTCTAATCCTGTTGAACTAGAAACTCCTGCTGATTTACAGTTGGAAGTTCCTGATAACACACATATCACTGTTAGTGGAATTAGCAAACAACATGTTGGCGATTTTGCTGCTGAGATCCGTGCCGTTCGTTCTCCAGAACCTTACAAAGGTAAAGGTGTTCGCTATGTTGGTGAATACGTTCGTCTTAAAGAAGGTAAAACTGGTAAGTAATGCCGCTTAGGCTAGTTAATAGAAAATTCTAGAGGTGAAAATTGTGATTTCAAAACCAGATAAAAATAAAACACGTCAAAGACGTCATTTGCGTGTTCGTAATAAGATTTCTGGGACTGCAGAGTGCCCACGCTTAAATGTATATCGTTCAAATAAAAACATCTACGCTCAAGTAATTGATGACGTAGCGGGTGTAACGCTAGCAAGTGCCTCAACTTTGGACAGTGAAGTTAGTGGAGATTCAAAAACTGATCAAGCAAGTTCTGTTGGTGCTTTAGTTGCAAAACGCGCAACAGAAAAGAAAATTGAAAAAGTCGTTTTTGATCGTGGCGGATACTTATACCATGGTCGAGTAGAAGCTTTAGCTGAAGCTGCTCGTGAAAACGGACTTAAATTCTAAGATAAGGAGGGAATACCGTACATGTCGAATTATATCGATCCAGAAAAGTTGGACTTAGAAGATCGTGTTGTTTCTATCAACCGTGTTACTAAGGTTGTTAAAGGTGGTCGTCGTCTTCGTTTCGCTGCTTTAGTCGTTGTTGGCGATAAAAAGGGTCACGTTGGTTTTGGTACTGGTAAAGCTCAAGAAGTTCCAGAAGCCATTCGTAAGGCTGTTGAAACTGCTACAAAGAGTTTGATCCAGGTCCCAATTATTGGCACAACCATCCCTCACGAAATCATCGGTGAGTTTGGTGGCGGACGAATTCTATTGAAACCTGCTGAAGAAGGTTCCGGTGTTGCAGCTGGTGGTGCTGTTCGTGCCGTTATGGAACTTGCAGGAGTAGATGATGTTACAAGTAAACGTTTGGGTTCAAATACACCTGTTAACGTTATTCGTGCAACATTTGAAGGTCTGAAGGGCTTACGTAGTGCTGAAGAAATTGCTTCATTACGTGGTGTTTCAGCAGAGCACTTGGCTGAATAAGGAGGAACAAAAGATGGCTCAATTAAAGATTACACTTATCAAAAGTGCAGTACATCGCCTCCCCAAGCAACGCAAGATTGTTAAAGAATTAGGTTTGGGACGGGTTAATAGCTCAGTCGTTTTACCTAATAATGAGGCGACTCGTGGTGCAATTTTCCATATTGCCCATTTAATCGAAGTTGAAGAAGTTAAATAATTTAAATTAGTTAGGAGGTGCCGATACTTATGAAGTTGAATGAATTAAAACCTAATGAAGGTTCACGCAAAGTGCGTAATCGTGTTGGTCGTGGAACATCATCTGGTAATGGTAAGACATCTGGTCGTGGCCAAAAAGGTCAAAAGGCTCGTGGCAAGGTTCGTTTGGGCTTTGAAGGTGGGCAAATGCCCCTTTATCGTCGAATTCCAAAACGTGGCTTTACTAACATCAACCGCAAAGAGTATGCCATTGTAAATTTGGATAGCTTAAATGCCTTTGATGAAGGTACAGAAGTTACAACAGAAGTGCTTTTAAAAGCCGGCGTAATTAATAAAGTGCTTAGTGGTGTTAAAGTTTTAGGTGACGGTCAGTTATCTAAGAAGTTAACAGTTAAAGCTAATAAGTTCTCAGAAAGTGCAGTAAAAGCAATTGAAGCTGCAGGTGGCAAAACTGAGGTGATTTAATGCTATCGACTATCAAAAACGCTTTTAAAGTAAAGGATATTAGAAACAAGATTCTATTTACCCTAGGTGTTTTGATTATTTATCGTTTAGGTGCGTATATCACAGTTCCTGGTATTAACGCCAAAGCATTACAAAGTGTTGCTTCCTCTGGATTGGTTGGCATCTTAAATACCTTTAGTGGTGGTGGCCTATCCAATTATTCTATTTTTGCGATGGGAGTTTCTCCATATATTACTGCTCAAATTGTTATTCAGCTGTTGCAAATGGACATCGTCCCTCGGTTTGTTGAATGGAGCAAACAAGGTGAAGTTGGCCGACGGAAATTAAATCAGGCAACTCGGTATTTGACCATTATATTGGCATTCGTGCAATCGGTTGGTATCACTGCAGGATTTAATGCGTTAAGCAGTCTGAATTTGGTTAAGGATCCGAGCATTCAAACATATGCAACGATCGGATTAATCTTAACTGGTGGGACAATGTTAGCAACCTGGATGGGTGATATGATCACTGATCGTGGACTTGGTAACGGGGTTTCAATCCTGATTTTTGCCGGAATTATTGCGAGAACACCAACAAGTATCTATCAAATTTATCAAGAGCAATTTGTAGATACCGCCAAAAGCCAGTGGTTGAACAGTTTCATTTTTGTTGCTGTTTTGATCGTCGCTGTTTTGGTAATCGTAATCTTTGTAACTTGGGTTCAACAGGCTAGTCGCCGAGTTCCAATCCAGTACACAAGAAGAGCATCGGGTGCACCCGATAGCAGTTACTTACCTTTAAAGGTTAACGTAGCTGGTGTTATTCCAGTTATCTTTGCAAGTTCGTTTATTGCAACGCCACAAACCATTTTGATGGCATTCGCAAGTAACCACTCCTCAGATACCTGGTATCAAGTTTTGTCGGATGTGTTTAATATGCAGACGACAGATGGAGCCATCCTGTATACCTTCTTGATCGTTGTCTTTACTTTCTTCTATGCTTTTGTTCAGGTCAATCCTGAAAAACTAGCAGAGAATCTTCAAAAACAAGGAAGTTATATTCCGGGAGTTTGGCCAGGCCATGAAACGCAGAGTTATGTGTCTCATTTGTTAATTCGTTTATCAGTCGTTGGATCGCTATTCTTGGGGTTAGTTTCACTAATTCCGTTATTGGCACAAGACTTCTGGAACTTGGATGAATCAATTGGTTTGGGTGGAACAAGTTTGTTGATTGTCGTTGGTGTGGCTATTGAAATCATCAGTCAAATTGATGGTTTAATGATGAAACGCGAATATGTTGGTTTTATCAGAACACCAGAACAAAGCAATTAAAGTGGAGGTAAACAAAATGACAACTCTTAATCTCGTTTTGATGGGATTACCAGGTGCTGGTAAAGGTACCCAAGCACAAAAAATTGTTAATGAATTTCACACACTTCATATTTCAACAGGAGACATTTTTCGGGCAGCAATGAAAAATGGTACCGAAATGGGAATTGAAGCTAAGAAGTTTATTGACCAAGGCAATTTAGTTCCCGATTCTGTTACTGATGGAATTGTGGAGGATCGTCTTGGAGAGGATGATACCAATGCGGGCTTTATGCTAGATGGTTATCCTCGAAATCTTGAACAAGCTAATGCTTTGGACAAGATGACAGCTAAGCTAAATAAACCGATTAATGCGGTAATTAATATCCACGTTGATCCAGAAGTTTTAGTTGAGCGGTTGTCTGGTCGATTCATTTGTAAGAATTGTGGCGCAACATACCATAAGTTGTATAACCCGCCAAAGGTTGAAGGCACTTGTGATGTTTGTGGACACCATGAATTTTATCAGCGTGATGATGATAAGCCTGAAACTGTTAAAAATCGTATTGAAGTTAATACAAAGTTAAATACACCACTGATTGATTTTTATAATGACAAAAAATTATTATATACAGTTAATGGTGATCAAGATATTGACGATGTATATAAAGAAATTCAAAAGGTATTACGAGCTATTTAATGCATGCCTGTTCATTATTGCCGGTTAATTTTGTTTATTTGCAAATGAAATTACCTTATGGTAAGCTTGTTCAGGTTTAGCTTATGGTACTTTTGCGATACAATAAGCACTGAACGACTGATTTTGTAAAGAAAAGAACAGTAAAATGGGAGGCACATTTAGTGGCAAAAGATAATGTCATTGAAATTGAAGGTAAGGTAAAAGAAACTTTACCAAATGCGATGTTTAAAGTTGAACTCGAAAACGGTCATGAAATATTGGCACACGTTTCTGGAAAGATTCGTATGCATTATATTCGGATTCTTCCGGGAGATAAGGTAACTGTGGAAATGTCGCCATACGATCTTTCAAAGGGTCGTATTACCTATCGTTTCAGATAAGTTTTAACGTTTTAGGAGGAATATTCATGAAAGTACGTCCATCAGTAAAACCAATGTGTGAACATTGTAAAGTAATTAAACGTAAAGGACGCGTTATGGTTATTTGCTCAGCAAATCCAAAACATAAACAGCGTCAAGGAAAATAATTAATCTGGAGGTGAAATTTAATGGCTCGTATTGCAGGTGTTGATTTACCACGAGACAAACGAATCGTGATTGGTTTAACCTATATTTTTGGTATCGGAAATACTACTGCTAAAAAGATTTTAAAGGATGCTGGCGTCTCAGAAGATGTCCGTGTTCGTGACCTTTCTGCAGATGATGAAGCTAAAGTTCGTGCACAAGTAGATAACTACCGTGTTGAAGGAGATCTTCGTCGTTCAGTAAGTCTTGATATCAAACGTCTCCAAGAAATTGGTTCATATCGTGGCATGCGTCATCGTCGTGGGCTCCCAGTTCGTGGACAAAACACGAAGAACAACGCACGTACTCGTAAAGGCAAAAAAGTTTCAATCGCCGGAAGAAAGAAATAATAAATAAAGGAGGCTAGCATATTGGCAACCAGAAAGACTACTCGTAAGCGTCGAGTAAGAAAAAATATTGAAGCTGGTGTGGCACATATCCACTCAACTTTTAACAATACATTAGTTATGATTACAGATCCTCAAGGAAACGCTGTTGCATGGTCATCAGCAGGTTCACTTGGATTCAAAGGTAGTCGTAAGTCGACTCCATTTGCTGCTCAAATGGCTTCTGAAGCTGCAGCAAAAGCAGCAATGGAACATGGAATGAAATCCGTTGAAGTTGCTGTTAAGGGTCCTGGTTCTGGTCGTGAAGCTGCTATTCGTGCTCTCCAATCTACTGGATTGGAAGTTACTGCTATTCGCGATGTTACACCAGTTCCTCATAATGGTTCTCGTCCTCCAAAGCGCCGTCGTGTATAGTGCGTCAATTTTTTGAGGGCTAACTTCATGATGCATTTCAAGTTACTATGCACAACGCGTTTTGAAAGGGGTAAAGATTAGAATGATCGAATTTGAAAAACCAAACATTCATAAGATTGATGAGAATGCAAATTACGGCAAATTTGTTGTAGAACCACTTGAACGTGGTTATGGAACAACTTTAGGTAATTCATTACGTCGTATTTTGTTATCGTCATTGCCGGGTGCAGCGGTTACAAGCATTCAAATTGATGGCGTTCTTCATGAGTTTTCAACGATTGAAGGCGTAGTTGAAGATGTCACACAAATCATCTTAAACATTAAAAAGGTTTCTTTAAAGATTGAAAGTGACGAAGAAAAATCTTTGGAAATTAATGTTAAAGGACCTGCTACTGTCACTGCTGGTGACATTCAGGGCGACAGTGATGTTGAGATCCTTAATCCGGATCAGTATATTTGTACCGTTGCTGATGGTGTTACCTTTCATGCCGTTTTAACAGCTGATACTGGTCGTGGTTATGTTTCGGCTGATGAAAATAAGGCTCGCAAGGATGATATGCCAATTGGTGTACTTCCAATCGATTCCATTTATACCCCAATCGAGCGTGTCAACTATCAGGTTGAAAATACACGTGTTGGTCAGCGGGATGACTATGATAAGCTCACATTGGATGTTTGGACTGACGGTTCAATTAGTCCTAGTGAGGCTACCAGTCTTTCAGCAAAAATTCTAACAGAACACTTGGCATTGTTTGTTAATTTGACAGATGAAGCTCAAGATGCTGAAATCATGGTCGAAAAGGAAGAAACACATAAAGAAAAAATGTTAGAAATGTCCATTGAAGAGCTTGATTTATCAGTTCGTTCATACAATTGTTTGAAGCGTGCTGGTATCAATACTGTTCAGGAACTTACTGACAAAACTGAAGCACAGATGATGAAAGTTCGTAATCTTGGGCGTAAATCCCTTGAAGAAGTTAAGGTTAAATTAACTGATCTTGGACTTTCATTACGTAATGAAGACTAATTATAAGGAGGGTTTCCATTCATGGGCTATCGTAAATTAGGTCGTACGAGTTCACAACGAAAGGCTTTGCTTCGTGACTTAACTACTAACTTAATTGTTAATGAAAAGATTGTCACAACAGAAGCACGTGCCAAAGAAGTACGATCAACTACCGAAAAAATGATCACATTAGGTAAACGTGGGGACTTACATGCACGTCGTCAAGCAGCCGCTTTTCTTCGTAATGTAGTCGCTGATGTTGCTGAAGACGGTGACGAAGTTAAAATTACTTCGGCTCTTCAGAAGTTGTTTGGTGATTTATCTACTCGCTACGCTGATCGTAAGGGTGGATATACACGAATTCTTAAGACTATGCCTCGCCGCGGAGACGCTGCACCAATGGTTATCTTGGAGTTTGTTGACTAATTTCCAAACAAAGATTTTTGAATCTTTGATTTAACAAATTTATCACTAAAAGTTGTGGTAGGGTGTAATGATGGTGGAAGTAATTCCGAGTCTAGCCCACGGTTAATACGTTGTATTAACTATCACTTCTTTTCAGTGATTTTTTTGTATCTACATAAAAAAGAACGTATACTAGGGTGCAGGTTTTTGATATGTTAAAATAGAAAAAATAACTTTAGAAGGAATGTTTGCAATGAACCACATAATTAAGGTTTCCCATTTAACTTACGAGTATTCGCAAAATGATCAGCCTGCATTAAATGACGTATCTTTTGAGATTACAGATGGTGCTTGGGTAGCAATTGTTGGTCATAACGGGAGTGGTAAAAGTACACTTGCTCATTCTTTAGACGGTTTAATTGACTTCAAACAAGGAACAATTGTGGTTGATGGCGTTGAATTGAACGAAGCTAATGTTTGGAAGGTCCGTAGTAAAATTGGTATGATCTTTCAAAATCCTGATAATCAGTTTGTGGGCGCGACTGTTGAGGATGATGTGGCATTTGGTTTGGAAAATATGGCAGTGCCACATGAAGAAATTCAGGCTCGCGTTGATTCTGCACTGTCACAAGTTCAAATGAGTGCGTTTCGTCATAAACAGCCAGAACAACTATCGGGAGGACAAAAACAACGGGTCGCTTTAGCTGGTGTGATTGCTATGCAGCCTAAGATTATTATCTTGGATGAAGCGACCAGTATGCTGGATCCGATTGGTCGTCGAGAAATTCTTGGTGTGATCAAACGGTTACGCAAACGTTTGGGTATTACGGTTTTATCCATTACGCACGAAATTGACGAAACGACTAGTGCAGATGAAGTTCTTGTGTTAAATGATGGTAAAATTGTGGAAACAGGGACACCCGAAGTTATTTATGCTCACAGTGAGTTATTGTTGCAATTAGGATTGGATGTACCATATTCGCAACGTCTAAAAACTGCACTGCAAACAAGAAATATTCACACACCAAAAACTTATTCTGATGAGAAGGGAATGGTGGATTGGTTATGGCAATCACTTTTAAAAAGGTAAGTTATACCTATCAACCCAACACACCATTTGAGTATCAGGCTCTAAATGAGATATCAACGCACATAAAGGATGGTTCATTTACCGCTTTGATCGGGCATACGGGTAGTGGTAAATCTACTTTTCTACAGCATTTAAACGCACTATTAAAACCAAATTCTGGCACCGTTTTAATTGGTAATTCCGCTATTACGCGCGAAACCAGCAATAAGAATTTAAAACCTTTACGCAAAAAAGTGGGGATTGTTTTTCAATTTCCCGAGAAACAACTCTTTGCGGACACTGTGGGCAAAGATATTGCGTTTGGACCAGAAAACTTTGGCAGTACTCCTGAAGAAGCACATGAACTTGCGAAGAAGATGATAAAACTAGTTGGGTTATCGGAAGCTTTATTGGACCGTTCTCCTTTTGAGTTGTCGGGAGGTCAGATGAGGCGAGTTGCCATTGCTGGAGTTCTCGCAATGCAGCCAGAGGTTTTAGTTCTTGATGAACCAACGGCTGGATTAGATCCAAGTGGGCGTCAAGAGATTATGCAATTGTTTACAAAATTGCAGCAAACCCAACACTTTACGATTGTATTAGTGACACATCAAATGGAAGATGTGGCCAACTATGCAAATCATGTGATTGTAATGGAGCATGGAAAAATCGTTAAAGAAGGCAATCCACGAGCGGTATTTGCAAACGTTGAGTGGTTGCACGATAAACAGTTAGATGTGCCTGCTAGTACAGAATTTGCCTTTGAAATGCAGAAAAGAGGATTTCATTTTGACCAACTACCTTTAACAGAAGAGGAGTTGGCCGATGACATTGCGGCCATGTTTGAAAAGAGAGGACTAGCCAATGAATAAACTATTATTTGGTCGCTATATTCCCCAAGACTCTTTTGTACATCGGATGGACCCACGGGCAAAACTTGTTCTCAGTTTTTTATACGTGATTGTTATTTTTTTCGCCAATAATTGGTGGATCTATTTGTTAATGGCGTTAGTCGCTATTCTAAGCATTTGGGCGTCTAAAATTAATTTTAAACTGTTTGTCGAGGGCATCTTGCCATTGGTATGGATCATTGCCTTTACAATGCTTATACAGGTCTTTTTCGGTACTGGTGGGCATTTGTACTGGCATTGGGGTATCTTTTCCATCACGAGCCTAGGAATCCTCAATGCGGCGTACATCTTTGTTCGTTTCACGTTAATTATTTTAATTTCAACATTATTAACTCTTTCAACGTCGCCAATTCAGATTTCGGATGCTATTGAATCTTTATTAAAGCCATTAACGAAAATCCATTTTCCAGTTTATGAAGTGGCATTAATGCTCTCAATTGCCTTGCGATTTGTGCCAACGTTAATGGATGAAACGGAAGCCATTATGAATGCTCAGCGTGCCCGCGGTGTTGATTTTGGAACTGGCAATATTGTGAACCGAATCAAAAAAATTATTCCCATTCTAATTCCGCTTTTCGTGAGTGCTTTTAATCGGGCCGAGGATTTGGCAACAGCCATGGAAGCTCGTGGCTATCAAGGCGGAGCCGGGCGAACGAAGTATCGATTATTAAAATGGGGAACACGGGATACGATTGCCACTTTAATTTATTTGTTAATGACGGTGACCGTGTTTGCTATACGTTTCTTTTAAGGAGAATTTATGTATCGTTATAAAATTACAATTGCCTATGATGGGACCAATTTCGCAGGCTTTCAGAAACAACCGAAGCAAAGAACAGTGGAAGAAACGTTGGAACGTGCGGTCAATAAAATCGCCAAAAAGCCAGATAAGCTGATAAAGGTCTATGGATCTGGTAGAACAGATGCTGGTGTTCACGCCTTGGGTCAAGTCGCACATTTTGATATTCCTTTTGATTTAACGGAAAATGCGATGCTGCATGCGCTGAACAGTATTTTACCGTTGGATGTCGAGGTGTTGAAAGTTGAACATGTGTCGTCAGAGTTTCATGCACGCTATGGGACAGCAGGCAAACGGTATCAGTATCGATTGGCTTTAGGAGAATTTGTGGACCCGTTTAAACGTAATTATACAGGTCATTGGAAGTTTCCACTGGATTTGAAACTGATTCAAGGTGCGTTACCAGATTTACTTGGCAAGCATGATTTTACAAGTTTTTGCGCGTCTGGCGGGCATACAAAAACTAATATTCGGGAGATCTATGAGGCTACGGCTATTTTTGACGGAAAACAAAATGAAATTGTGTTTGAGTTTTATGGCAGTGGATTTCTTTATAATATGGTACGAATTATGGTCGCTGTTTTGATTGAAATTGGTAGTGGACGCCGTCCGGTCAATGATATCTCTCGGATAATTGAGGCTAAAAACCGGAATGAAGCTCGGGGAACAGCCCCAGCAAGTGGACTTTATTTAAAAAAAGTGTATTACCCGGAAAATTTTGGTAAATGATGATTGACTTTAGTGAAGGTAATTAGTAAAATTGAACTTGGTATTGTTTACCTCCACAAATAGGCCCCGGAAACTTATTAAAGTTGAGTTAAACAAAACAGAAATTGGAGGAAATACAAGTGCGTACAACATATTTAGCAAAACCAGGCGAAGTAGATCGCAAATGGTACGTAGTAGATGCTACAGATGTTCCTTTGGGACGTTTAGCAAGTACAGTTGCATCTATCTTACGCGGTAAAAACAAACCAACATTCACACCCAACGTTGATACAGGTGACTATGTAATCGTTGTGAATGCAGCAAACGTCAAATTAACAGGTCGTAAAGCGACACGTAAAATTTACTATCATCATTCTAATCACCCAGGTGGCTTAAAGGCTAAGACTGCTGGTGAAATGCGTGATAAGACTCCTGAAAAATTAATTGAGACTTCAGTTAAGGGAATGCTTCCTCATAATTCACTGGGTCATAATATGGGACTCAAATTACATGTCTATGCTGGCTCAGAACATGATCATCAAGCTCAACAACCTGAAAAGCTTGACATCACTAACTTAATTTAAGGAGGAAACGAATTTTGGCAGAAGCACAATATCGCGGCACTGGTCGCCGTAAAAACTCTGTTGCTCGTGTACGTCTTGTACCCGGCACAGGAAAAATTACTGTAAATGACAAAGCGATTGAAGACTACATTCCATTCGCTAACTTACGTCAAGTTGTTATCCAACCATTTGAAGTTACCGAAACAACTGGCAATTACGATGTTCTCGTAAATGTTAATGGTGGTGGCTTCTCTGGACAATCAGGTGCTATTCGTCATGGAATTGCACGTGCATTGCTTGATGTAGATCCTGACTTCCGTACACCTTTAAAACGTGCTGGTCTCTTAACTCGTGACCCTCGTATGAAGGAACGTAAGAAATACGGTCTTAAAAAGGCCCGTAAAGCAGGTCAGTTCTCAAAACGTTAAAATTCATTCTTTTCAATGTTTCAGACACTTCTTCTATGCGAAGAGGTGTTTTTTTATAAAAAAATAAGTTATCACTCAGACAGTTTCCGAATGCGATTACGCGCAGAGCAAGAAACTGACAGGTGATAACTTTTTGAAAAACTATTTATTTATGGATGCGTTTGTAATTTTTATCAAAATATTTACCTGCGCGAATGTCAGCAGGCAATTCTGGATAAGGGGCTTCACTAATGACATCTTCATTATTTTGGCCCGCATCGCCAATATAAGTGATGTGTGCAAATTCTGGAACGACCAACTTAGGATAAGTTTCATATTTTTCCCGAGAAGCTTCCATGAGATCAATGTGATCGTTTTGGTAAGTTACCGTAATTTCGGGATGTTCTTGAACCCAGCGAGGGAAAAAGATGGTTCCATTAAGCTTCTTTTCATTAGGAACGAAGTCAAGAGCCACATCAGTTCCAGTCGGTTCAGTCCAGGCAACCTTATAGATTCCAGGAACGAGCATCACAATGTTGGCTTCTTGGTCTTTGACCCAACGGCCTGCAACCATGCCACCGTGGATTCGGTAATCAACCGTATGGTCATTTTTTGCATACCATTCATATTCCCAGCCGTTATCGTACGTATAGATAAAATGAGTACCTAAGAAGTCGTCCAATGTCTTAAATGTTTTTGTCATAATTTAAATTCCTACAATAATAAGTAATCATGTAATTAATTACATGTTTTTGATGACTTTATCATGCTACAATATTTTTAACACTTCGTCAAGGAGGATGCATAAATGGCTCAAAAAAATCGCTTAAAATATATTTTATTAGGATTACTTAACAGGCAACGTCAGACCGGCTACGACCTTGCTAAATCGTTTGATTCGGATATTGGGGAGTTTTGGACGGCAAACCACAGTCAAATTTATCCGCTTTTGAAACGGATGGAGGCTGATCACCTGATTGCTCACGAAGCTATTACGGTGGGCCAAAAGCTTCAAAAAAAGCAGTATTATGTAACATCGATTGGGCAGCGGACCTTTAGCTCGTGGTTAAAATCACCATCGGATTTGAATGGAAGTCATGATGAATTTATTTTGAAGCTATTTTTTATTGATGATCCGAAATCAAAATTACTTAGACCAATGATTACAACGCAACAACAGTATCATGATGAAAAATTACATCATTTAGAGCAACAATTTCAGGAGAAGTTTCCGAATCAAAAACGAATTGATCAAGATTTTGGGCATTCATTAGTATTACGGCATGCAATTGATCGCGAACGCGGATATAGCAACTGGTTGGCTGAAATGGTGCAAACAATTAAAACGGAATGATTAAAACAAAGGCCTGACATCGGTGTTCGATTTGAGAAGCAAAATTGACATTTTCTTAAATATTGATTAGAATTAAACATTATGTCTAATCGAAAACCAATAATGATTGGAGCAAAGTTATGTCAAGAGGTAGTAAATTTGCGGATTTGTTTGTTCGTAAAGAAGTTAATACTGATATGTTTAAAAAGACTGGATTGGAGAAATCCTTAAATGCCTTTAGTTTAACAACTATGGGGGTTGGCGCGATTGTCGGTGCTGGAATCTTTATCACTCCAGGAATTATTGCCGCATCTTATAGTGGCCCAGGTGTTTGGTTATCTTACTTAGTGGCAGCGATTGTTTGTTCCTTAGCGGCTTTGTGTTACTCAGAATTCTCATCAACCATCCCGTTAGCTGGAAGTGCGTATACGTATATCTACACTGTATTTGGGGAACTCATTGCTTGGGTGCTTGGTTGGGCATTAATTTCGGAGTATCTGTTTGCTGTTTCGTCGGTGGCGGTTAGTTGGTCAGCTTATTTCCAAAACATTTTGGCTGGGTTTAACGTTCACTTACCGGAAATTTTTCGTGCAGCTTATGGCACTTCTGGTAGTCCTCATGCGCTATTTGATTTACCAGCTTTTGTGATTACAATGATCATTGCTTATTTACTGGTCCAAGGCGTGCGTGAATCTGCCAGAGTTAATGCCGTGATGGTTATTTTGAAGATTTCGGTGATTTTACTTTTTATCGTTGTCGCCGCGTTTTATGTGCGTCCCGCTAATTACAATCCAATTTTACCTTTCGGAGTGAAAGGTGTGATCAGAGGGGCTGCGGTTGCGTTTTATGCGTACATTGGTTTTGATGCAGTTTCTACGGCGTCAGAAGAAGTTAAAAATCCGAAACGAGATATGCCAATTGGAATTGTTTCTTCACTGATTGTGGCTTCAGTCTTATATATTGCGCTTTCTGTGGTGTTGGTTGGTGTTGTCCATTACACCAAACTCAATGTGGCTGATCCAGTGGCACTAGCTTTACATCTGATTCATCAAAACTGGGTGGCCGGCATTGTTTCACTTGGGGCAGTCATCGGGATGACCACGGTGCTAATTGTGATGTCTTATGGGGGAACCCGGTTGATTTTTGCGATTAGTCGGGATGGTCTTTTACCAAAGGCGTTACATAAACTAAATCCTAAAACGCATGTACCAGTAATTAATACCTGGATTTTTGGATTGATCGCAAGTATTTTTGCGGGTGTGATTCCATTGAGTAAAATTGCGGAGTTGGTGAATATCGGAACGTTGTTTGCGTTTGCGATGGTGTCATTGGGCGTTGTGTTTTTGCGAAGTGATCGAAAGTTTAGAAATTTGCCTAAGTCATTCGAGGTGCCGCTGTATCCGTTTATTCCAATATTGTCGTTTGCGGCATGCGTGTATTTGATGTTGCAGTTGGCGCCATTTACGTGGAAGATGTTTGGAATTTGGCTAGTGATCGGATTGGTGATCTACTTTAGTTATGGATTTTCGCATAGTATTGCAAGAAGAAATGAAGAAAAGAGTGTGGAAAAGCACGGTTAGACTGTGAGTATTAGCATAACATCAGATATTATCCACGGGTTGTGTGGATGGTGTCTGATGTTGGGCTAAACGGAAGAGTCTGCACATTGGAACACGTTTCAGAAAAGAATGTGGAAAAGCACGGTTAGACTGTGAGTATTAGCCCAAGTCGCTAATAAGCTTTGTGCTTCGGTCGTTGACCATTCTTGTGGCCGAAAAGCAGACCGCAAGAAGCATGGCAGCGGAAGAGTCTGCGCATTGGAACACGTTTCAGATAAAAAAGGACTGAAGAAAATATTTTTTCTTCAGTCCTTTTAAAATACGAAGAAACCAATCACCGTTTTTGCAGACTATAATATCAAGCATCAATACCCATTTTTCATATTCACTCGATTAGTAGCCACGGTGCCGTCCTTCATAAATTGTTCTAGATTTGGTAGCAAGATTTTGTCCCAGGCACGACCTAAATGAGGCATTTGCGCAGAGTAGTGTGGCGTGACCAATACATTGGGCATTTGCCACAATGGACTACTGCTCGGCAAAGGCTCTTGCTCAAATACATCTAATGCTGCGTGCTGAAGATGATCAGAATGCAACGCTTCAATCAAGGCAGTCGTATCCACAGAACCACCACGGCCAACATTCACAAACAAATAAGCCGATTTTAAGAAATCAAAAAAGGTTTTGTCATAGAAATGAGCAGTTTCTTTAGTTAATGGCATGATGTTTACAATGACATCTGTATCCGCCACGGCTTTTCGCCAGTCACTTTGGGCATAGGTTTCGTCAAAATTGGCAGCTGAGTGGCCAGTACGGTTGACACCAATCACTTTGGCATGAAATGACTTTAACAGGCGGGCTAGTTCGCTACCAATATGGCCAGTCCCAAAAATGGTCCAGGTTAGGTCATCGAGGGTAACCACCTCACCAAAATTATGTTGATCAGTCCAGTGCTTTTGTCCAGCATCAGCCAATACTCGTGGTAGATCACGGGCAAAGTATAACGCATAAAGTAAAATAGTCTGTGAAATAGGGATGGCGTGAACACCACTCATATTTGAGACCAGAATGTGTTTTGCTTTCAATTGAGCAAGCGGTAAATAATCAACGCCCGCACTAAAAGTTTGCAGCCATTTTAGGGAACTACCAGTAGCTGTTAAAACTTTTTTGGAAATATCAGGTTTCCAGCCGAACATAATGGTGATAGAAGCATAGTCGCTCGGCTTAATGGTTGCTTCAGTAAAAATGTGCACACCTAAATTTCGGTAGGCGCTTAAATTTAATTCTGAATTATCTGTTAAAAGTAAAAGGTTCTCCAAACCTTAACAACTCCTTATAAAGTGGTTTGTAGTTAATTTTTTGGTCACTTACATGGTATAATGTTTCTTAACAATTATGAAATCAAATGGCTTTTTATCTTGTGAGGGACAACAATGGGAAAAAATTCTGCAGGTCGGATTAGTATTTTAGGATTGTTTGCGGCAATCATCATCCTTCAAAATTATGTACCAATAATTGGGTATTTACCAGTCGGACCACTAAATATTACCACGATTCATATTACGGTAATTATTGCCGCGGTGGTGCTTGGACCGGTTGATGGGGCCATTATTGGCGGCATATGGGGTATCGCGGGTTGGATTCGTGCGTTAACAGTTACCTCGAGTGTGTTAGGTAACATTGTAATGGTTAATCCGCTCATTTCGGTCCTGCCTAGGATTCTGATTGGTTTAATTGCTGGTTGGCTATTTACAAAATTGGCACGTAATCACGCCAAATTAACCGTACCGCTAGTGATAAGTGGTGTGGTAGGAGCTTTGGTCAACACGATCCTAGTTTTAGGGGGCATTGCCATCTTCTTTGGCAAGGGTTCTGCAGTGTTAGCGGCTATCAATTTTCAAGCGCTAACGCCGTACATTTTGTTTGTGGCAGGAACTAACGGAATTCCAGAAGCGATTGCAGCAGGTATTTTGGTACCTTTGATTTCGCTACCGCTTCTGAAATATACTAAGTTGGGAAAACAACGATTTAATAAATAATGTAGAAAGATGGATGAATTTGGCGAAACGAAAAAAACGACGAAAGAACAATTTTTTATTTAAACGAGGTAAATTACAATTATCTGGGGTTATTTCGCTGGTTTTAGTTTTAGGCATGTTAATCGTGTTGTTTGCACAATTGGTGCCTAGGCTTTCGTTTTCCAATTCAACGCCGGCACCTAATTTGAGTACAGTTAATCATCAAAAGTTTATTCGGACCATGGCCCCCTATGCAAAAACAATGCAAAAAAGGTATGGCGTGCTCCCCAGCATAACGATTGCGCAGGCCATTTTGGAATCCGACTGGGGGACTAGTCAGCTTTCGAAAGACTACAACAATTATTTTGGGATAAAAGGGACCGTTTACCAAACGACCAAAGAAATGAAGACTCAGGAATTTGTGAATGGTAAATGGATTACTGTTACCGCCCGTTTTCGGGTGTACAATAGTTGGAAAGACTCTGTTAAAGATCATACGTTACTATTTGTGAACGGAACGAATTGGAATAAAGATCAGTATAAAGCAGTTCGAACGGCAATTAACTATAAAACAGCGGCCCAGGCACTTTACACTGCCGGTTATGCAACCGATCCGAATTACCCAGAAAAATTGATCGACTTGATCCAGACCTATAACTTAGAGCAATATGATGCACAATAAAACTATTTGGAGGCACTATTTTGAAATTATTAGAAGACCGCATTCGTAAAGAGGGAATTGTTCTTCCCCATAATGTTTTGAAAGTAGACAGCTTTTTAAATCATCAAGTTGATCCGCAGCTCATGTTTGAAGTGGGTAAAGAGTTTGCGAAGCGGTTCGCAGATAAACCAATCACAAAAATTTTAACGGTTGAATCTTCAGGAATTGCACCAGCAGTGATGACCGGGTTAGCTATGCAGGTTCCGGTGATCTTTGCGCGAAAACATAAAAGCCTGACGTTAACTGATGACCTGTATACGGCGGATGTGTATTCCTACACAAAACAAACTACGAATAAAATTTCAATTGCCAAACGATTCATCAGCCCAGATGATTCTGTTTTAATTATTGATGATTTTTTAGCAAATGGTCAGGCTGTCCAAGGACTGTTGAACATTGTGGACGAAGCTAATATTAAAGTACAAGGAATCGGGATTGTGATTGAAAAGACTTTCCAAAAGGGACGAACTTTAATCACCAATCGAAATATTCAGTTGGAAGCGTTAGCGCAAATTAGTAGTTTGGAAAATGGTGAGGTCCAATTTTTAAATTAATGCAAAAACCCAGTGAATATACTTGCCAACTAAGGATGACAACAGTAATATTAAGGTTGAAGTCATTATGATCGGTAAAAAGAATGAAAAGAAATCTGCACGTTAATGGGTGCATAAGAATGGGTGGGCTAAATGGCAGTAGCAAGTAATGCAACGTTATATCCTGGTGATACTTTGGGAATTATTGGGGATAGTACAAATGGTTCCCAACTAATCACAGCGGCACGTCGTTTAGGTCTTCGGGTGATTGCATATGGCGCAAACGAAGTCAGTGAAACTATGCAATTAGCAGATGTACATATCGTTGGTGAACCAAACGATGGTAATAAATTACGTGAATTTGGCGAAAAATGTGATTCTGTAGTTTATGAATCCGAACATGTTGATTCACAAACACTTAAATATCTAGAGCAGTTTACGAAAATTCCGCAGGGAACCAATGCTCTAGAAGTCACCCAAGATCGTCTAATTGAGCGTGCCTTTTTTGATCAGCTTAATTTAAATTCCGCACCGTACGCAACGGTGATTAGTTTGAGTGATATTTACGAATCCATTAATTCAATTGGATACCCAAGTGTTTTGAAACCAATTCAAAAGAGTTTCGAACCCAACACGGAGTTACGGATCAATACCCAAACGGATATCCCCGCAGCGGCAGACTTATTAAATGAGCGGACTTACATTCTGGAATCCACAGTTGATTCTCAACAGGAATTGGTACTTACAGTGGTGCAGGGAATGAACGGCGAACGTAAGATTTTTCCGATTGCAGAAAACGTGTATGCTCAGGAACATTTGGTTGAAACCATTGTACCGGCTGTTGTTTCTGATAGTGTCCAAAATGAGCTATTGCGAATTACAAATGAAGTTGCTGATGCTTTGGAATATGTGGGTGTATTTGAAATTTCGTTTGCCGTAACCGGATCAGAAGATATTTATGTCAATCGCATTGTGCCAGCTATTCATCGTCCTGGCTATGTTTTCAACCGGGCCACAAATGTGAGTGTGTTTGACCAACAGCTCCGAGCAATTGCAGGAATGCCACTAAGCGATATCAAGTTATTCATGCCAAGTATTATGGTGAACTTTGATAAGAGCCAGATGGAAGCTATTCGGACACAGTGGAATATCAAAAATAATTGGTATTTCCACATGTACGCGCAAAATAAAACAACCGAAAAACAAACACGTGCCGGTTATGCATTGGTGGAAGCCAACTCTACACAGCAAGCACAAGAGCAAATTGATAATACAGAGATTTGGGCGAATCACCCAATTATCGACTTTGGGAAAGCAGAATAAAGTCAGTAATCTTTAGAATCAGGATAAGAAAACTTTGTCTTGATTCTTTTTTTGTGATTATGCAAGAAATTTAGGTTATTTTGGCCGGGAAGGTCAAGTATGCCTCACTTTTTGGTATAATTAAGGGTAATTGAGTTTTTTGAATAGAATTGGTTTTGGATAGAGAGGATTGAAACTTTTGGCCGAAAATAGGTTATTAAAGGGTCTAAATGACAAACAGAAAGAGGCAGTTCAGGCAACTGAAGGGCCACTTTTAATTATGGCGGGTGCTGGTAGTGGTAAAACCCGAGTTTTGACGCATCGGGTGGCTTATTTGATTGAAGAAAAGGCCGTTAATCCCTGGAATATTTTAGCCATTACCTTCACAAACAAGGCAGCAAAGGAAATGCGAGAGCGAGTTGTTAAACTTCTAGGTAGTGCCGGATCTGACACATGGGTTTCAACATTCCATGCGTTGTGTGTCAGGATTTTAAGGCGCAATATTGATCAAATTGGGTATAATCGAGCGTTTTCAATTGCTGATACCAGTGAACAACGGACGCTGATGAAACATATTGTGTCTGAGCTAAACTACGATCCTAAGAAATTTGATCCAAAATCATTGTTGTCAGCTATTTCCAATGCTAAAAATGATTTGTTAACGCCACAAGAATATAAAGCAAACGCTAAAACACCGTTTGAAGTTGTCGTGGCAGCGGCCTATGAAGAATATCAACGCCGTTTGAAAGTTAATCAGGCTTTGGATTTTGATGATTTGATTATGCAAACCATCCTCTTGTTCAAAAAAAATCCAGAAACACTGAGTTATTACCAAAATAAATTCCACTATATTCATGTTGATGAGTATCAGGATACTAATCAGGCCCAATACACATTAGTCAACATGTTGGCAAAACGGTTTGAAAATATCTGTGTTGTGGGTGATGCTGATCAGAGTATTTATGGTTGGCGGGGTGCTGACATGCAAAATATTTTAAATTTTGAACAGGACTATAAAAATGCCCAGGTTATTTTACTGGAGCAAAATTATCGTTCAACTAAAAAAATTCTGGATGCAGCAAACTCTGTGATCAAAAACAATACCACCCGGCGACCTAAAAAGTTATGGACCCAAAATAATGAAGGCGAAGATATTACTTATTACCGGGGCCAAAGTGAAAATGATGAAGTGCATTTCATTGTGCAACAGGTGAAACAACAAATTGAAGATAATCATTATCAATATGGCGACTTTGCTGTGCTGTACCGAACAAATGCGCAATCACGAGCCGTTGAAGATACATTTTTAAAATCAAATGTACCGTACACAATGGTTGGTGGTCATAAGTTTTATGATCGAAAAGAAATTCGGGATGTTTTGAGTTATTTAACGTTACTTGCCAATCCTGATGATTCGATGAGTTTTGAACGGGTGATTAATGAACCTAAACGTGGAATTGGAACCAGCTCACTCGAAAAATTGACGGATTTTGCAAATTACAATCACTGGTCCCTGTTTGAAGCTGCTCAAAATGTGGAAGTGGCTAATGAAATTGCGAGTCGCGCCAAAAATGCCATTGATGAGTTCGCAGGTATTATGACCGATTTAAAACGGATGGCAGAATTCTTGAACATCACCGATTTAACGGAACAAGTTTTAGACAAAACGGGTTACAAAGCTGAACTTGAGAAATCTCGTTCTCTAGAAGCTCAAACTCGTTTAGAAAATATCGAAGAATTTTTGACAGTTACCAAACAGTTTGATGATAGTCATCAAGATGACGAAGAAACAACTGCGGAAACACGTTTGGCTGATTTCTTAGCTGACTTAGCGTTAGTTTCTGATCAGGATAGTGTGGAAGAAGAACCTTCCGCAGTTACGTTAATGACTTTGCATGCGGCCAAAGGACTTGAATTTCCTGTTGTGTTCCTGATTGGAATGGAAGAGGGAATCTTCCCACTAGCACGAGCGGCGATGGACGAAGATCAACTCGAAGAAGAGCGCCGTTTAGCCTACGTGGGCATCACGCGTGCACAAAAGAAACTTTACATTACCAATGCATATTCTCGAATGCTGTATGGTCGTTTACAAAATAACCCAGCATCAAGATTTATTGAAGAAATTGATCCAGATGTTTTGGAGTCTGCTAATCAAACAGCTGGGGCTGCACCAAGTGGGTATGCCAATCGGCAGAAATCATATCCATTTGATCGTAAACTAGAACGGGCAACTGCTACAACATATCATCGACCAGCCGCTAAACCACAAAAGTATGCTGGTACTGGAGCTGACAAGGTTAGTTGGTCAGCGGGTGATAAAGTGCAACACAAAGCTTGGGGTGTTGGAACAGTTGTCAAAGTAACTGGCGAAGGCGAAGATGCAGAATTAGATATTGCTTTTCCAGATCAAGGTGTCAAACGACTGCTGGCTGCTTTTGCCCCAATTAGTCACGTCTCCAAAGATTAAATGTTAATTTTCAAGTAATAAACGGCTTATCTATAGAAAAGACCTTGACAGTTTTTCGATTTAATCCTCATAATTCAAGAGTGAATTATGATTGAAATGGGAGGAAATACGCGGTGAATCTAAAGAAAAGTTTGCTTGGCATTGCAGTTGTGTTTAGCGCAGTGGTCCTAGCATCGTGTGGCAGTAGCAGTAATAAATCAAGTTCCAGTTCAAGTAGCAGTAAAACGACCACAAGTTCTAAGAGTGGCAGCTATCAAGTGACGGGTCAAACAAATGATTCGGAATATGCGGGTGTGATTAAGAATGGAAAATATTTAACCAGTAAATCACGTGGTGTAACTGCTAATCAAGATTCTAATTTAATGAATTTGAAGAGTTTTGAAACTGGCTTGCAGGATATTTCAAAAACACAATTTTCAACCACAAAGTATGTGTTCCAGGAAGGTCAATATTTATCTAAGAGTACCGTTGAAAATTGGCTTGGTCGAAAAACGAAATCCAATACGACTGGATTGAATCCAGCAAGCAATGGTTCAACCGAACCAACCAAACGAAATCCGATTTATTTGCAGAGTATTGAAGAACAAGATTACATGCAAAAGAGTGGTAGCAAATTGAAGTTGAGTGGGGTCACCATTGGCTTAGCAATGAACTCGGTTGATTATTATCGAAAGACCACTTATGGTGCTCAGTACGAAACTGATATTAGTGATGCAACTCTGGAAAAAGAGGGAAAAGCCATGGCCAAAGAGGTTTTGGCTCGGTTACGTAAAAGGGCGGCTCTTAAGAATGTCCCAATCGTGATTGCCCTGTATAAACAGGCCTCTAATGATAGTCTAATTGGTGGGCATTACGTTACTTACTCTGTCAGCAATGGCGATTCTATTAAGAAGTGGAAGGCTCTAGACATTCAAAATGTGGTTTTCCCACTTAAAACTGGTGAAACGGCACCAAACACCAATGATGCCGATGCATTTTCAAACTTCAAATCAGAAGTTGAAAGTTTCTTCCCCAACTTAAGTGGTGTCACTGCCCAAGCTCAGTATAAGAACGGGTCTTTGCAAGGGATGAACGTTTCTATTACTACTCAATTTTATAGTGAAACTGAAATTAAGAGTTTTACGCAATTCTTAGCTGATCAGGCGGAAAAATACTTACCAAGTGGTGTAAAGACAGATATCACGGTCAGTTCAACGACTGATGGGGTACAAAGTTTCCTAAGTCGCAAGAGTTCTGGCAAGAGTTTTACAACGCACGTTTTCGGTAGTTATTAAGCGGTAAGGGTACTTTTTATAATCCACAGAAAATTTATGGTAAAATAATTTGATAGATTTGAAAGAAGGATAACACATGGCAAACGAAGAAAAAATTGATAAGGCCCAAGTAGAGCACGTTGCCAGTTTAGCAAAATTGGAATTTAACGATGCTGATTTGGGTAAATTTACCACACAATTAGCCGACATTATGGGATTGTTCAACACGTTAAGTGAAGTTGACACAACTGGTGTCGAACCCACATTTAGTGTAACGGATCAATTTAACACAATGCGTGAAGATGTGGCTGTTAACAGTCATGAAAAAGACGCCTTAATTAAAAATGCGCCTGATACTCAGGACGGTTATATTCGCGTTCCTGCAATTATTGATGAAAGTGAAGGTGCCAACTAGATGAATTATTACGATACTGATTTAACTACGTTGCATGAAAAGCTGGTCAATAAAAAACTGACTGCTGAACAATTAACTCGCGACACGTTGGCTAAAATTAAAGCTGATAATGAAGCGATCAATGCCTATATTACAATTGATGAAAACGCAGCAATTGAAACGGCTAAGGCTATTGATGCTAAAGGAATTAATCCTGATAACCTTTGGGCTGGTATTCCCATTGCTGTCAAAGATAACATTGTGACAAAGGGGTTGCGAACAACTGCTGCATCAAAAATTTTGGAGAACTTCAATCCCATTTACGATGCTACAGTGATCGAAAAACTCCGTGCCAATGATGTGATTGTGATTGGGAAAACTAACTTGGACGAATTTGCCATGGGTGGTTCGACCGAAACGTCTTACTTTAAAACAACCCGGAATCCTTGGAACTTATCGAAAGTTCCTGGTGGTTCTTCAGGTGGTTCTGCTGCAACCGTTTCTGCAGGAGGCGTTTTAGCTGCCTTAGGAACGGATACTGGTGGTTCAATTCGTCAACCAGCTTCATTCACTGGTGTCGTGGGGGTCAAACCTACATATGGCCGTGTGTCTCGTTGGGGAATCATCGCATTTGGTTCAAGTTTGGATCAAGTGGGTCCGTTCACACGTACAGTTAAAGATAATGCTACTTTATTAAACTTAATTGCCGGTCATGATGAGCATGATATGACTAGTTCTGATAAAGAAGTGCCTGACTTTACTGCTGGTTTAGATGGTTCGGTTAAGGGCATGCGAATTGCTTTACCAAAAGAATATTTAGGTGAAGGCGTCGATGAAAACGTCAAAAAGGCCGTTTTAGACGCTGCCAATACATTCAAAGAACTTGGGGCCACTGTTGATGAAGTGTCCTTACCACACAGTAAGTACGGTATTGCTGCCTACTACATTATCAGTTCTTCTGAGGCTTCTTCCAATCTTCAACGTTTTGATGGGATTCGTTATGGGTTCCGTGCAAAAGACGTCAAAAACTTGGAAGACGTTTATGTGCGTTCCCGTTCAGAAGGTTTTGGCGATGAAGTCAAACGCCGAATCATGTTAGGAACTTATTCTCTTTCAGCTGGTTTTTACGATGCTTACTTCCGTAAGGCTGCTGAAGTCCGAACTTTAATGATTAACGACTTCAAGAAGGTCTTTGAAGATCATGACTTCATTATTGGACCAACTGCACCAACCCCAGCATTTGGCATTGGTGAAGATTCCAATGATCCTAAAAAAATGTATATGAACGATGTGTTGACTGTGCCTGTTAATATGGCCGGTCTACCTGGAATGTCATTGCCTGCTGGTTTCAGCAATGGTTTGCCAGTTGGTTTGCAGATTATTGCCAAGCCATTTGATGAACAAACTTTGTACAAGGCAGGTTATGCTTTCGAACAGGCAACTGATTTTCATAGCAAAACCCCTGAGATTGGAGGAGACAAATAATGAATTTTCAAACGACAATTGGACTTGAAGTCCACGTGGAATTAAAGACGAATTCTAAAATTTTTAGTCCGTCTCCTGTAGAATTCGGGGATGATCCGAATGCAAATACTAACGTCATTGATTGGGGCTATCCTGGTGTTTTACCTACAACCAACAAAGGCGTAGTGGAGTCCGGAATCAAAGCTGCTTTGGCTTTGCATGCAGAAATTGAAAAACATAATCATTTTGATCGTAAAAACTACTTCTATCCTGATAATCCAAAAGCCTATCAAATTACGCAATCTGACAAACCCATTGCCCATGATGGCTGGATTGAAATTGAAGTTGATGGCGAAAAGAAGAAAATCGGAATTGCTGAAATGCATATTGAAGAGGATGCCGGTAAAAATACCCATAATCCAAACGGTTACTCCTTTGTCGATCTAAACCGTCAGGGAACGCCACTGATTGAAATCGTGTCGAAACCGGATATTGCTTCACCTGATGAAGCTTATGCTTACCTTGAAGCTTTGCGTCAACGCATCCAATTTACAGGTGTTTCTGATGTGAAGATGGAAGAAGGTTCTATGCGGGTGGACGTCAACATTTCGATTCGTCCTTACGGTTCTGACAAGTTTGGAACCAAGACTGAATTGAAGAACTTGAACTCTTTTAATTATGTTCGTAAAGGGTTAGCTTATGAAGAAAAACGCCAACAACAAGTTCTGCTATCTGGTGGTACCATTCAACAAGAAACGCGTCGCTTTGATGAAGCAACTGGCCAAACTATTTTGATGCGGGTTAAGGAAGGGTCCGACGATTATCGCTACTTCCCAGAACCAGATTTGCCTGCCTTATCTATCAGTGATAACTGGATTCACAATATTGAAGAAGCAATGCCCGAAATGCCCGGTAAACGCCGTGCCCGTTACGTTAGTGAGTTAGGTCTTAAGGATTATGACGCCATGGTGCTAACCCAGACCAAAGAAATGTCTGACTTCTTTGATGAAACGGTCGCAAATGGTGCGGATGCCAAAATGGCAGCTAACTATCTGATGGGTGATGTGAATGCTTATCTGAATGATCAACAAGTTGATTTACAAGACACTAAATTGACACCGGATAACTTGGCTGCGATGATCAAGATGATCAGTGATGGCACAATTTCAACCAAGATTGCTAAAAAAGTTTTCAAAGCGTTGACAAAGGGTGAAGAACCAGTTGCCTGGGTTAAGAGTAAAGGGTTGATTCAATTATCAGATCCAGCTCAATTACAACCAATTATTAAAGGCATCGTGGATGATAATCAGCAATCCGTTGACGATTTTAAGAATGGTAAAGATCGGGCCGTTGGCTATTTAGTCGGTCAAGTGATGAAACAGACTCATGGCCAAGCCAATCCAAAAGTTGTTAACGAGCTTTTGATGAAAGAATTAAATAATCGTTAATCAGATTTTCTCGGAGGAACCAAAATGCAAAGAAGAGCACGCGTCATTTATAATCCAACTTCAGGGCGTGAAATCTTAAAACAAAATATGATCGACATTTTGAGTGTGTTTGAGGAGGCCGGCTTTGAGTCTAGTGCTTATGCCACAACTCCTGAACCGAATTCTGCTCAAAATGAAGCCCGCCGAGCGGCCAAAGCTGGGTTTGATTTAATTGTGGCGGCCGGTGGTGATGGCACAATCAATGAAGTCGTGAATGGAATCGCGGATCTGCACTTTCGGCCGATGATGGCGATTATTCCTGCTGGTACAACCAATGATTATGCCCGTGCCCTGAAGATTCCTCGGGAAGATCCTGTAGCGGCTGCCAAAGTCGTCTTGAAGGATCAACGAATTAAAATGGATATTGGTAAGGCTGGCGACAATTATTTTATTAACATTGCTGCTGGTGGATTGCTGACTGAATTGACCTATGATGTCCCATCCAACATGAAAAGTATTTTTGGCTATTTAGCTTATTTAGTGAAGGGCGCAGAGTTGTTGCCCCAAATTAAACCGGTTGATATGGACATTGAATACGATGGCGAACATTTTAATGGTAAAGCCTCAATGTTTTTCTTGGCTTTAACGAATTCAATTGGTGGTTTTGAACAAATTGTGCCGGATGCTTCGCTAGATGACGGTCGATTTACGTTGATCATTGTGAAGGCTTCAAACTTAGTTTCGATTCTGCATTTGATGGTTAAAGCGTTGAATGGGAATCATATGGATGATCCGCGCATTATTTATCGCAAACCAAAACGTGTCAAGGTTAATCCAGTCAATGATCGCGTCATGGTCAATATTGATGGCGAGTACGGTGGGGATGCGCCAATGGTGTTTAGAAATTTGCATAAACACATTGAGATGTACGCAAACCTTGATAAGATTCCGGATGACGCTTATAATTTACCAGAGCCAGGGGTCGCAAAAGCTGAAGAGAACTTTGTCAAACAAGTTAAGAATTTGCCTGACGAAGATGAAGATTAAATTTTAAGAAGCCGTCCTTGAATGTGAGGTCTTTGATACCCATAATTCAATGGGACGGTTTTGTGATAGTTACTTGAAAAAGAAAAATGAGGACAAATATGAAATTTAAAGCACCAGTTACCAAAAATGAAACGTACGATGTGACGATCATTGACTTGACTTATCAAGGGATGGGCGTTGCCAAAATTGAGGATTTTCCAATCTTCGTGACAAACGCTTTGCCTGGCGAAGAGATTGCTATGAAAGTAATCAAAGTAGCTAAGTCTTATGCCTTTGGTCGTGTCCAAGCATGGAAATCTAAGAGCCCAGATCGGGTTGAGCTTAAGGATAAAGAATATACCCAAACCGGGATTGCACCTTTACAGCATTTGGCTTATCCTGCCCAATTGGAATTTAAACAACATCAAATTCAAGAGTTATTTTATAAAGTTCATTTAGATGATATTGAAGTTAGTCCAACAATTGGAATGGAAAAACCTTATGGTTATCGAAACAAGGCCCAGATCCCGGTTCGCAGTGTAAATGGTCAGTTAACAACTGGGTTTTATCGCCGTAACAGCCATGATTTGGTACCGATTGAAGATTTTTACATCCAAGATCCTGAAATTGACAAGGCTATCTTGGTGGTTCGTGATATTTTACGTAAATATCATACAGCACCATACAATGAAACCAATCATACTGGTGTGATTAAAACGATCATGGTGCGTCGTGGCCATTACTCTCACGAAATGATGATTGTGTTGATTACCCGGGCAAAAAAAATTCCGATGAACTTCGAGATTGTGGAAGAAATTCGCAAACAACTTCCTGAAGTTAAGAGCATTATTCAAAATGTGAACCCCGCTCAGACCAACGTCTTGATGGGTAAGGAAGAAAAGATTTTATGGGGTAGCAGTGTGATTCACGACACCTTACTTGGTTTGAAATTTGCGATTTCGGCCGATTCATTCTATCAGGTGAACCCAGTTCAAACTGACAAATTGTACGATCTGGCGATTCAAAAGGCCGGTTTAACCGGTAAAGAAACTGTGATTGATGCTTATTGTGGAATCGGAACGATTTCGTTAGCCGTGGCTAAACATGCCAAAAAAGTTTACGGTGTCGAAGTTGTCGAGAAAGCCATTCAAGATGCCAAAATCAACGCTAAGTTGAATGACATTCATAATGTGAAGTTTTCGGTTGGTAAGGCTGAAGAAAAAATGGCTGATTGGCAACACGATGGCTTGCAACCCGACGTGATTGTGGTGGACCCACCACGCAAAGGTTTAGCACCCGAGTTTATTACAGCTGCTGCAGAGATGGCACCAAAACGAATTGTCTATGTGAGTTGCAATCCATCAACTTTGGTTCGGGATGTGCAAACATTTATGGATAATGGCTACCATGTTTCTCAACCAGTTGTGCCTTTGGATCAGTTTCCCCAAACACCTCACGTGGAATCTGTGACGGTTTTGGAACAAGATAAATAGTGCTTTAATTTATTAAAAATAAACAGATGACCATTTAATTCAAGGCTATTAAGCTTTAAATTAAATGGTCATCTGTTTTTTCATATTTATTGACGATAATATTTTTTAGTCAAATAGTACACTGGAACCCCAAGTAGAGTTACTATCATCCCAATCATAGCTAGTTCAAACTGGGTCACGATCGTGGTTATTAATATAAAGAAACCACCCACAATGGCAATTATCGGAATTACCGGATAGCCGGGAACCCGATACGGCCGTTTCAAATCTGGTTCGCGTTTTCGCAAAATAAATACGGCAATAAAAATTAGCAGACTGAAGATCCACATGACAAACACAATCATATCCGTCAAAAGATCAAAGTTGCCCAGAAACATCATGAGAAGAGCAATTGCAAACTGTAAAATACCGGCACCAAATGGCGCAGCAGTGTGCTTGCTGACTTTACGAATAAAACCACTGAATGGTAAGGTCTGCTCTTCGGCCATTGAGAGAGGAACCCGCATACCAGTCATCGTATAACCATTAATGGCACCATAAACTGAGATCAAGATTCCAATGGTGACCAATTTACCACCCATCACGCCAAACAATTTAATGGCAGATTCAGATGCCGCATTTAAATTACCGGCAAGGTGCGAAATGGGGAGGGTTTTTAAGAACACTAAATTGATTAAGGTATAAATAATTGTAATGAATGCTAATCCCCAGCCAATCGCTCGTGGGAGATCTTTTTCAGGATGTTTCATTTCACCCGCAATTGCACCAACACCTAACCAGCCATCGTAGGCAAACATGGTTGCTAACAAGCCACTAGAAAATGCTGAAAATAGACTTGTATGTGCAGAAGCAGTTGGTAGTAAATCCAAATTTGTAGAACTCGGTGCAAATAGGCCCACTAACACAATAATGGCTATCGGAATGAGTTTAAAAATCAAGGCCATTGATTGAAGGCGACCAGCTGCTTTGGTTCCCAAAAAGTTGATTAGTGTAATGGATAAACCGGCCAGAATTGCTACTGGTAGTTGAACAGAATCCCTTAAGTGCAGTAGCGCTACAATTTGGGTTCCAAACACAATCGATAAAGCAGCAATGTTAGCTGGAAAATAGATCAGGCTTTGAGCCCAGCCAAATAAATAAGCTGGCAGTTTGCCATAGGTGTATTCCAAATACTTGACCGCACCACCAGTTAAAGGAAGCGCTGCGGCCAGTTCCGCACTTGTGAGCCCTGCACAAATAGTCAACAGACCGCCAAGTACCCACGCAATTAGGGTTATGCCCGCGGACTGGGTTGCGCTCACTACGCTAGCAACTTTGAAAAATACCCCGCCGCCAATAACAGTCCCCATGACCGTTGCGAGGGCAGTAAAGGTGCCAACTTCTTTTTTTAATCCGTCGTTTTCCTGTTGCATCAGAATGCCTCACTTTTTTCAACAATTCTTCCATTATAGCAGAAGACACCATGAGGACAAACGACAAACTCATCAAAAATGGAAATGGTGTACAATAGGGAAAACGGAAGTAGGGGATGAATTGATTTGGCTAAGCAAGATATCAAACCGATTTATAGTACCACCTATAAACATAAACGAAACTGGCATTGGCGCAGATGGCTGGCACTGTTACTAATTATTTTACTGGTAGTAGCGGGCATCACCGGCTGGCATTTTTGGCGACAATATCAAACTCAAGCTTTACAGAAATATCCAGTTCAGGGCATTAGCGTATCTCAGACGGATGGGTTCGTTGATTTTCAAGCCGTTCAAAAGGCTGGGATGAAGTTTGCCTATTTAAAAACAACAAGTGGGACAACGTATTTTGATGATGATTTTGCGGCAAATTATGATCGTATTCAAGGATCAGATTTGAAAGTTGGCGTTTATATGATGTTTAGCTTCAACAAATCTGCTAAAGAGCAGGCAAAGTACTTCATTAAAATGGTGGGTCACAAAGTTGGTAATTTGCCAATCGCGATTCAAGTTCAATACTATGGCAACTATGCGGATAATCCGCCGAATAGTGCGAAACAAGGCAAACAGTTACGTGAACTGACAAACGAGCTTGCTAATTACTATACCGCGCCATGTATTATTTGGACGACACCGACAATTGCAAACAAGATGATTACACCATATTTATCGGATAGTCGACAATGGTTGATTGTGGACGGGGCTAGTGAGCTAAACAAACTGAAAATAACGAAACAAACTGAATTCGTGCAATACAGTGATGCAGCTGACTTAACTGTTTCTGGGCAAAAAATTAAGTTTGTCACTTCTGTGTTTACCGGGAAGAAACAGACTTGGCAAGAAGTTGAATAATTTTAGAAAATAATAAAACGATTGCGGCAGGCATAGGAGCTTGCGTGGTAATCGTTTTTTTGTGTGGTGGATTGTTTCCTAGCTTTATAGCCGAAATGTGTTCCGCAAGGCAGCTTCCTTCGCCGCCATGATTCTTGCGGCCTGAACTTTGGCCACAAGAATGGACAACGTCCAAAGCATAAAAGCTTATTAGCGATTTGTGCTAATAAGCAACATAGGAGCGGAGTAGTTAGCCTAGGAGAGACAACAATTCCAAACCCGAATCATTATCTCTCCGTAGTTAATGCTCAGAAGCTATTCGCCTTGCTCCACACTCTATTTTGTTACCTTATAATTTCCCCTCAAAATCGGGTACGTCTCATTCTCCGTCTCATCATAAATCGATACCGGACGCTCATCATTCGCTCTTATTCGAATATGGTACCCATAACTATCCAGAAAAGTGATGGTATACTTATCCCAATTTTCAACCTTAGCCTTAATTGGCCGGTTATCAATCAGTAAATCAAAATTTGGTCGAATTTCAATTGTGTGGATCCGTCTCGAATCATTTGTACGATAATTCCAGGTGCCCACGAAAAACAAAGGATTCTCTGGTTTTTCTGAAACGTCATTTTCGTGCAGTTTCCTTGAGGCTAAAATGCCCGTGACAAATGACGCTGCAAACAATCCAATACTTTTAAGCTTCACCATCATCAAATCCTTTCCGATAAAAATTTCTACTCTAAGAATAGCATTTTTATACGGCAAAAGCATGTAATTCTGATTAAACTTTACCGATTTTTAGAATGGATCGTCCTTTTAAATATACTTACCCTAGAAACACTGATAAAATAGGAAATGAAGAATCAAAATTGGAGGGCGGATTATGATTAAACTGGGAATTATCGGAACAAATTGGATTACACAGCAGTTTGTCGATGCGGCTCATGCCACTCAAGAATATAAATTAACCGCTGTTTATTCACGGACCATTGAAAAAGCAAAAAAATTTGGTGAACCAAATGGCGCCACCATCTTTTTGGATGACTTAGAAACATTTTTTGCCAATGACGACATTGATGCTGTCTACATTGCTTCACCCAACAGTTTGCACTTTGAACAAGCCAAATTGGCTATTGAACATGACAAATCAGTCATTATTGAAAAGCCAATTGTTTCAAACATCAAACAAATGGAGACGTTACGCCAAACGTTGGAACAACATCCGCAATCACGGTTGTTTGAAGCCGCTCGGCAAATTCATCAACCAAACTTTAAAGTCGTTGAGGATCAAATTGCCAAACTTGGCCGGGTTCAAGGTGCAACGCTAACTTACATGAAGTATTCGAGTCGTTATGACGCTGTTTTGGCAGGTAAAGAACCCAACGTTTTCTCGTTGAAGTTTGCCGGTGGTGCTTTACAAGATCTTGGTGTTTACGTGGCTTACGATGCAGTCGGTTGGTTTGGTATGCCTGATGATGTGACCTATTATCCATCCTTAGAACCTACCCGGGTTGACGGCAAGGGAGTCGCAATTTTGAGTTATCCCGAATTTGATGTCACGTTGAACATTGGCAAAACCAGCAATTCTTATCTGCCATCCGAAATTTATGGCCTGAAAGATACGATTGTGATGAATAATCCAGCTGATTTGGAAACGGTTAGCTATCACGATGCTGAGGGACACGAAACTTTGATTAGTGAAAAAGTTGCAGATAATCCAATGATCGATGAGGCCAAAGATTTTGCCCGTGTCATTAATGATCCGCAAGACAAGGCCAATGACCAAGATTACTGGAAATGGCTTGATTTAAGTCAAAACGTCAACAAGTTATTGTATAACCTCCGTCAATCCGCTAAAATTGTTTTCCCGGATGATAATCAATAAATAGACAGGTAAGGGGAAAAAATGGATAGGGTATTCGAACAATTTTTTCAAAAACAAGGATTCAAAGCTCAAACGGCGATTCAAAAGGCCGTTTATGAGCCATTAAAGGAAGACCGCTCGTTAATCGGGTTAGCCCCAACCGGTTCTGGTAAAACACTCGCGTTTGCCGTGCCGTTGCTAGAGAAGACCGTTCCTGGTGGCAGTACACAGATTTTGATCTTATCACCTTCCCAAGAATTAGCGGTGCAAACCACGGATGTCTTCCGTCAGTGGGGGGCCGTGAACAACATTAAAGCCACTTCACTAACCGGTGGCGCAAACATGCAACGCCAGATTGACCGACTTAAAAAACATCCGGAGGTGGTTGTCGGAACGCCTGGACGGATGCTATCACTGATTCATGAAAGTCGTTTGAAGCTTAAAGATATTCAGACGATCGTTGTGGATGAGGCGGATGAGTTGCTAAACGGTGAAACGCTAGATGAAGTCCGTGAAATTGTGATGAGTGCCCCTGTTGATGTCCAGCTGGCATTCTTCTCTGCAACCCAGGCCAATACTGCGGAAAAACTATCTGAAATTTTCGGCGTGGACGTTGAACAGTTTGATGTGCGCCAAACGGACGACACACAAGGTGAAGTGATTCACGGGTTAGTCCGGGTGGCTTCGAATAAAAAGGTGACTTATTTACGGCGTTTAGCTAAACTCAAACATTTTCAAGCGTTGGTTTTCTTCAATCATGTGTCCACTTTGGAACATGTCGCTGCTGAATTAAAACACCAACACATTTCGAGTGTGAAGTTAGCCGGGCACCAAGTCCAAACGGAGCGGGCAACTGCCATGCGACTTTTCCGTAAAGGGGATGCCAAGTTACTGTTAACGACAGAAATGGCTGCGCGAGGCTTAGACATTCCGGATTTGCCAGCCGTTGTTAATTTTGATTTACCTCAAGATGCAACTGCCTATACGCATCGAACGGGTCGAACAGGTCGAATGGGTAATGAAGGCATGATTGTGAACATGGGTGATGATCATGATTTGCGTGATTTGCGTAAACTGGTGCCAAGTGTGACATTCAAACCGTTGTTCTTACTTCATGGCAAACTCACGGACCAAAGAGAAGTCTTGACTGATGATGAGCCAGAAAGTAGTGAGGCAAAGGCTACAGAAGCTGTGATCACCAAGCCAAGTGTAAACAGCAACGAAACTGTGACTTTGTATCCAATGCCTAAAAAGGTGGTTAAGAAACGTACCACGAAACCCAAACCAGCTAAACCAGCGTTTGTTGGTGGCAAACCGAAGAAAAAGATTAATCATAAAAAGCATTCTAAGAAAAAGGGAATGCGGCATAGAAATATTGAAAGATTTGAATAAGGAAGTAAACAAAATGACAACACCATTAAAAACTTTAACAATTGCCGGCAGTGATACAAGTGCGGCTGGTGGGATGCAAGCAGATTTAAAGACCTTTGAGGAATTTGGTACTTATGGAATGGTCGCCTTAACTTGTATCGTGACCATGGATCCCGAAAATTGGAATCATCATGTGAACCAAGTCAATCCTCAACTTTTAAAAGATCAATTAGCAACCGTGTTTAGCGGTGGTAATCCAGATGCAATGAAGACAGGGATGCTTGGCGATCAGACTACAGTTGAAATTGCGTATCATGCGATTAAAGATCATCAGTTAAAAAATGTGGTGATTGACCCCGTGATGATCTGTAAAGGTGAAACGGACGTCTTAAATCCAGATGCTGCAAACGCCATTCGGGATTTATTGATGCCAATTGCTGATGTGACAACGCCTAACCTGTTTGAAGCGGGTGTGTTGTCGGGAATGGGAACTTTGCATAATCTCGATGAGATGAAACAAGCTGCCAAAAAGATTCATGAATTGGGCGCCAAAAATGTCGTGGTCAAAGGTGGCAAAGGTTTAGATAGTGCCGAGGCAGTTGATGTCTTTTATGATGGAAAAGCATTTGAAACTTTGTCTTCAACAAAACAAGCAACTGATCGCAATGCCGGTGCTGGCTGTACGTTTGCCGCGGCGGTAGTTGGGGGACTTGCTAATGGGTTGAGTGTGGCAGATGCGGTTCACTTAGCTAAGAAATTTGATACGGCAGCCATCCAAAATGGGTTTGACCTGAATAAGTTTTTAGGTCCCGTATTTCATCCTGCTTACCGAATGAAAACGGTTGGAAAGTTGGTTTAGATTTTTGTTATGAAAATGTAACATTTTGAAGAATCAGACAAATACTGTCATATTATGTATTTATATTTACCAAAAATAAAAGAAGCAACCGTTTTCTGAAAATGAAAATGGTTGCTTCTTTTTTACTGGTTTTCATACGCGATATGACGCATTGAACGCATTCCAAAAAAATGATACCCTTAGTTTATTGATGTATTTTAATATAAGGCGGGTACCGGTATGAAAAGATTCTTGAAGTGGTTTTTTTCGATTGTACTTGTTCTGGTCGTTTTTGCAGGCGGTGGTTTTGCCTTAGCTAAGTACAACACAAATAGCATGGCTCATCACTATTATGAAAAGCTGGTTGGGGCCACTGAAAAGGCCACGGGTGCTACTGATACAGTTAAGACCATATATCAAGTGCCAGTAGCAGGTAAAAATGATTCGGCAGCAAAAAAAGTAGATTCAGCGATGAAAGCTAATCGAATTTCCGGATCAGTGATTATTGTTCGGAACGGCCAGGTTACCTATTCGTCTACGCGAGGACAAAGCAAGTATCCTGATGGTGCTAAGAATACGCGTTCTACAAAGTATCAAATTGGTTCAGCACAGGATTTTATGACGGCGGCGTCAGTTATGTATCTCAAACAAGTCGGTAAGCTGAAATTAAGCGATAAGTTGAGTCAGTATTATCCACAGATTAGTCAATCTGGTAAAGTAACGATTCGGCAGCTATTAAATATGACTTCTGGCTTAAGCAATACCGCAACGGCACCAGAAACACAGAGCTTTTCAAAACTTCTACAGTGGAATGTGAAGCATGTAGATAACACGGCAATAACAGGTACATATAGTTATCAAGCGGTCAATTATGTTTTATTGGCTGGTATTATCCAAAAAGTGAGTGGTCAGTCGTATAAGGAGTTTGTCCAAACTCATTTAATTAGCAAGTTACATTTAAAGAATTCCGGTTTTGCTTTAAATGATGCCAAACGCTCCCTTTTGGCAAATCCATATGCAGATGACTATTCTGGTGACAAGAACTATGTTACAGGGATGGAAAGACAGCAAAATACGAAGCTGGGACCTTATCAACTATATATGAATGATCATGATCTCATGACCACTTATCTCTATATCTTCAATGGAAAGTTTATTAATAAAGGAAATCTCAATAGTTTAATCGTGCATTCTAAATCAACGTTTGCTGGTGGAGTTTATCGGGATAAAATTAGTTTTAGTGTTCACGGTCAACTTGGTGGTTATCAAAACAGTATCAAGTTCAGTCGAGATTTTAAAAATGGTGTCGTCCTACTTTCTAATTACGTTCCAAAGGAGATTACCCCAACACAAACATCATCAATCATTTATAATGCAGTTTTTAATTAAAAATAATCGGAGGATCATATGGATCAAACAAGCAACGAAGTCGTATCAATCAGTGAGATATTATTAACACTTCGCAAACACGTTAAGTTAATTTTAGGCACAACAATCGTTATCACAGCATTAGCCGCCATCGTTACGTTCTTTGTGATGACGCCCAAATATAGTTCTGGTACCCAGATTCTGGTAAACCGAAAGCTGGATTCAAGTATGGCAGCCGCCCAGTTACAAACTACTCAGGCTGACATTGCGATGATTAGTACATATAAAGATATTATTACAGGACCAGTTATTCAAAACACAGTCAAAAAAGCCACTAAGAATTTACCAGGGGCCTCTGATAGTTCTGTGAGTGTTGCAACAGAAACAAGTTCTCAAGTATTTACAATTAACGCAACGGCAACTAATCCAGATACTGCAGCTGCAGTGGCTAATAAAACGGCAAGTGTATTTAAGAAAAAGATCGTCAAAATGATGAGTATCAACAACGTAACCATCGTTTCTAAAGCAGTTTCTAAGTCAACACCGGTTTCCCCAAGGATCAAGATTAATCTTTTGGCAGGCGTTGTTTTAGGACTAATCTTGGGCGTGGGATTTGCCTTTATCAGTGAATTTAACGATAAAACAATTAAGGATGAGGCCTTCTTAACAGAAGACTTAGGGTTAACAAGTCTTGGTATTGTGAATGAAATGAGTCAAAAAGATATTGACCGACAGATTAGGGAACAATCGCAAAGTACAGCACGGACAAGCCACGCAAGACGAAGGGTTTAGGTGGAAATATGCCATTATTTAGAAAAAAAAGTAAAGTCGATAACGAAAGCTTAAAACATGGAGTTAGTTTAGTTTCCGTAACTGATCCTAGTTCTGTAGTTGCCGAACAATTTAGAACCATTCGAACAAATATTCAGTTCTCTGCGGTTGATAAAAAAATTCAATCACTAGTGGTTACTTCAGCAGAACCTTCAGAAGGTAAATCAACTGTTAGTTCAAATCTTGCCGTTGTGTGGGCAAAACAAAATGAAAAAGTTCTTTTGATTGATGCTGATCTCCGTCGGCCAACTGCCCATCGCACTTTTAATCTTTTGAATGCAGCCGGTTTATCGAGTTATTTAAGTAATAATGCGGTCTATGAAGAAATTATTCAAGAAACTGAAGTCCCTAATTTGAGTGTGATTAGTAGTGGCCCAGTCCCACCTAATCCAGCCGAGTTATTGAATTCACGTCACATTAATACCTTAATAGAGCGTTTGGAAGATGAGTACGATATTATCATTTTTGATGCACCACCAATTAACACGGTGACTGATGCTCAGTTATTAGCAAATAAGGCGGATGGTGTCATTTTGGTTGTACCTCAAGGTATCGCTGAAAAAGGTGGAGTGACACATGCTGTTGAACAATTGAATAAAGTCCATGCCAAAGTGTTAGGCACGGTCATGAATCGATTTAAGGCTGATAAAGCACCAGGATACTATGGCGGTTACTACGGCGGCAATTATGGTGGTTACTACGGAGTAGATGATAAAAAATGATTGATTTACATTGCCATATCTTACCAGGTGTTGATGATGGTTCGCCAGACATGGAAACTTCCTTGAGACTTGCTCAAGTAGCTGTTGATCAGGGGATTACTCACATGTTGTTAACACCCCATCATATGGATGGCCAGTATGTCAATCACAAAGCAGCTGTTGTGACTAAGACCGAAGCGTTTCAAGAAGCATTGGATAAAAGTCAAATCAGGTTAACAGTTTTCCCAGGACAAGAGGTTCACATTACTGGTGAATTGCTACGGGCAATTAATCAGAATGATGTGCTTTTTGCAGACGAGGGAAATCGATATTTGATTCTCGAATTACCACATAATGAAGTTCCTGAATATACTAGTAAAATGTTATTTGGATTACAATCACGAGGCATTACCCCTGTTTTAGTTCATCCAGAACGAAATCAAGGATTTATGCAGGATCCTGATAAACTTTATGAGTTTGTGAGTCAGGGCTGTGTGACACAATTAACTGCAAGTAGTTACGTGGGTGTTTTTGGAGAACATGTTCAAAAGTTTACGGAACAAATTATTGATGCCGGCTTAGGGTGCGTGTTTGCTTCGGATGCACATAATTTTAAAGGTAGAAATTTCAAAATGACGCAAGCTTTTGAGAAATTAGAAAAAGAAAAAGGCGTTCGATTTGCCGAAACTTACAAAGAAAATGCGAAAAGTATTATCAATGGGGATGACGTGATTTTTGGGGAAATTCACCATGTCCAAGGTAAAAAACGAAAGAAAAAGCTTTGGGGATTATTTTGAGATTTAGTGTGGAGTTAATTAAGGAGCGGGTAGAATGGAAATGAACAATGTCAATGAAAAATGTCAATGAAAAATGGTTGGATAAGGATCAGGTTCGGACTCGATATATATATTATGGAGTAAAACGGGTCTTTGATTTTGTAGCAAGTTTTCTAGCGCTAATTGTGCTTAGTCCAGTGTTTCTGGTTGTGGCTCTATGTATTAAATCAGAAGATTGGCGAGGACCAGTGATGTATTCACAAATTCGTTTGGGAATTGATGGTCGTAAGTTCAAAATGTACAAGTTTCGTTCAATGGTGGTAGACGCTGATGCAAAAATAAAAAACCTACTCGATAAGAACGAAGTTGATGGCGCCATGTTTAAAATGAAAGAAGATCCCCGCATCACAAAGGTTGGTAAATTTATTCGTAAATACAGCTTAGATGAATTACCACAGTTATATAATGTGTTGATCGGTGATATGAGCTTAGTAGGTCCACGTCCACCATTGACACGTGAAGTCAAAGAATATACAGATTATGATAAACAACGTTTGCTTGTTCAACCGGGCTGTACAGGGTTATGGCAGGTTAGTGGTCGTAATGCTTTAGGTTTTTCTGAAATGGTTGAACTCGACTTAAATTATATCGAACACAGTAGTGTTATGTTTGACATTATCATTTTATTTAAAACAGTAAAGATTATGATTATTCCTAACGACGCTTACTAAACTAAAGGAGACTCATTTTGGAACGACACGTTTTTATAGTTGGATCTAAAGGCATTCCGGCGAACTATGGGGGATATGAAACCTTCGTTGAATATTTAACCAAATATCGAAAAAAATGCCGACATACATTATCATATAGCCTGTAAAACGAAAGACAAAACAAAAAAATACGGCCATTTCACTTATAACAATGCGGATTGTTTTAATGTTTTTGTTCCAAACGTTGGCCCTGCACAAGCCATATATTATGATGTTGCCGCCTTAAATTATTCGATTAAATATGCCAAAGATCATAGGATTGAGAAACCAATATTTTATATTTTGGCATGTCGAATTGGCCCATTCATGGATGGTATTGTAAAAAAGGCTCACGCAATTGGTGGGGAGGTATTTGTCAATCCTGATGGACATGAGTGGATGCGTGCAAAATGGAGTCTGCCAGTGAGAAGGTATTGGAAACTCTCAGAAAGCTTAATGGTTAAGAATGCTGACTTATTGATTTGTGATAGCAAAAACATCGAGAAATACATTCATTCAGTTTATGGAGAATATTCTCCTAGAACTACATTTATCGCTTACGGATCTGATGTAAAAAAATCGGAATTGAGTGATAGTGCGCCGCAACTAATCGACTGGTTTGATAAATTCAATGTAAAGCCTGAAAACTATTATTTGATTGTTGGAAGATTTGTTCCAGAGAATAATTATGAAACAATGATTCGTGAGTTTATGCAGTCCTCTACTGCCAAAAATTTGGTCATCATTACAAATGTGGAGCACAACAAATTTTTTGATAACCTCAAGGAAAAAACACATTTTGATCAAGATAAGCGAGTTAAGTTTGTGGGTACCGTGTATGATTTAGAACTTTTGAGAAAAATTCGTAAATCTGCATATGCATATTTACATGGACATTCAGTTGGTGGGACTAATCCTTCATTACTAGAGGCTTTAGCTAGCACAAAATTGAATTTATTATTTGATGTTGGATTCAATAGGGAAGTAGCTCAGGATAGTGCATTATATTGGAGCAGAGAAAAAAATTCATTAGCAAATATAATTAATAAAGTAGATCATTTCAATGATACGGACATTAATAAACTTGAAAAGAAGTCTACAATGCAAATAACAGAGCAGGGAACCGTGCTAATCTAGCTGGACTGCCTGAGGATCGGGTTAAATTAGTTGTCGGTGATGTGGCTGACGCTGAATTGGTTGATAAGCTGGTTAAACATACTGATGCGGTAGTGCACTATGCAGCAGAAAGTCACAACGATAATTCGTTGATTGATCCTAGTCCGTTTATTCAAACTAATATTATTGGCACTTATACTTTGATTGAAGCTTGTCGAAAATATGATGTGCGTTATCATCATATTTCTACTGATGAAGTTTTTGGCGACTTGCCTTTACGGGAAGATTTGCCTGGTCATGGTGAAGGTGTTGGTGAGAAGTTCACACCTGATTCTCCTTACAAGCCAAGTAGTCCTTATTCTTCGTCTAAAGCAAGCTCAGATTTATTGGTTCGGGCTTGGGTGCGTTCGTTTGGATTGAAAGCGACCATTTCTAATTGCTCAAACAATTACGGCCCGTATCAACATATTGAGAAGTTTATTCCTCGTCAGATCACCAATATTTTGAGTGGTATTCGTCCTAAATTATATGGATCAGGTAAGAATGTGCGGGACTGGATTCATACTAACGACCATTCTCGTGCCGTTTGGTTAATTTTGACTGAAGGCAAATTAGGAGAAACCTATCTAATTGGTGCCGATGGTGAAAAAGATAACAAGACTGTTCTTGAAATGATCTTGGAACAAATGGGACAACCCAAAGATGCTTATGATCAAGTGAAAGACCGTCCTGGCCACGACATGCGGTATGCGATTGATTCCACTAAGTTAAGAACAGAATTGGGTTGGAAGCCAGAATTTACTGATTTTAAGACAGGCCTTCAACATACAATTCAATGGTACACAGATCATGAAGATTGGTGGAAAGATGAAAAAAAGGCTGTTGAAAGTAAGTATGCTAAAAACGGCCAATAATTATTAGCGGGTGAATAACCTGCTTTTTTTGATAAAAGGAGTAACTGAAAATGAATAATATTTTAATTACAGGTGCCAATGGTCAACTTGGAACCGAACTTAGAACGCTATTGGATGCAAAGGGGATTTCTTACACTGCTACTGATTCTAAAGAGCTGGATATCACGAATGCTGAAGGCGTGAATGCCTATTTTCAAGAACATAAGCCTGAGTTGGTTTTTCATTGCGCCGCTTATACCGCTGTTGATGCTGCAGAGGAAGAGCCGGGAAAATCAATTGACGAATTAGTAAATGTGACAGGCACGCAAAATATTGCTACTGCCGCTGAACCTGTTGGAGCAACTCTAGTTTATATCAGTACGGATTATGTGTTTGATGGTCAAAATGACGGTATGTATGAAGAGATGGATAAACAAAACCCTCAAAATGAATACGGTCGAACTAAAAGTTTAGGTGAAAAGGCTGTTCGTGACACAATGAGTAAGTACTACATTATCAGAACTTCATGGGTATTTGGTAAGTATGGTAAGAACTTTGTTTATACAATGCTGAACTTGTCCAAGACTCATGACGTTTTAACTGTTGTGGATGATCAAGTTGGTCGTCCGACTTGGACGTATACGTTAGCACAGTTTATGTTATATGCTGTTGAAAATAAGATTGCTTATGGCACGTATAATTTGAGTAATGATAATCAAGCGAATTGGTTTGAGTTTGCTACGGAAATCTTGAAAGATACCAAGACAGAAGTTGAGCCAGTGAGTTCTGCGGAGTATCCTCAGAAAGCCCACCGACCAGAACACTCTGTTCTTTCATTGGAAAAGACCAAAGCAACTGGATTTAAGATTCCAGCATGGCAAGAAGCTTTGAAACAAATGATGGCAATTATTGATAAATAATGATCTAAATGTGATAAAATATACTTCGGGAAAATTTGACAGGAATGTTATGTCATTAATTAATGTAACTTTGAGAGGAGAAATTCATGAATTATTTAGTGATTGGTTCTGGCTTGTTTGGGTCTACGTTTGCTTACGAGGCTGCAAAAAGGGGAGCGCAAGTTAAAGTTATTGAAAAAAGAGATCATATTGCAGGTAACATATATACAAAAGAAGTAGAAGGTATTCAAGTACATGAATATGGTGCTCACATATTTCATACTAAAATGCCAAAAATCTGGGAATACATAAACAAATTTGCAGATTTTAATAATTACATTAATACACCCATTGCCAACTATAATGGTGAAATTTATAATATGCCTTTCAATATGAACACTTTTAATAAGCTTTGGGGAGTAGTTACGCCAGAAGAGGCCGAAAAAAAAATTGAGGACCAAAAACAAAGTGTCAAATTGAATGGTAAGCCACAGAACTTGGAAGAACAGGCAATTTCCCTAGTTGGACCAGATGTGTATAAGAAACTGGTAAAAGGGTATACAGAAAAGCAGTGGGGACAGTCCGCAACTGAATTACCTGCATTTATTATTAGACGTTTGCCAGTCCGTTTTACGTATAATAATAATTATTTTGATGATCCGTATCAAGGAATCCCTATTGGTGGGTACACTCAAATTATTGAAAAGATGTTAGCCAGTGATCTTGTCGAAGTTGAAACTAATACTGATTTCTTTGACAAAAAAGAAGAATATCTTAAGTCTGACACTAAAATTATTTATACAGGAATGATTGACCAGTTTTTTGATTATGAATTGGGAGAGCTTGAATATCGTAGTTTAGAATTTGAGACTGAAGTAAAAGATGTAGATAATTATCAAGGGAATGCAGTTGTTAATTACACTGATGCTGAGACACCTTATACACGAGTGATTGAACATAAGCATTTTGAGTTTGGAAAAGGTAATAAAAACAAGACTGTAATTACACATGAATATCCTAAAGCTTGGCATCGTGGTGATGAGCCCTACTATCCAATTAACAATAAGCGGAATAAAGAGTTGTATACACGTTATGTCGAATTGGCACGTAAAAAGGCTCCTAACGTCTTATTTGGTGGTCGTTTGGGTCAATATCGTTATTACAATATGGATCAAACAATAATGGCAGCATTACAGACGGTTAAAAAGGAATTTGGAGAATAATAATGCAGGTAGTTAAAAATTACCTCTATAATGCATCGTATCAAATCTTTATTTTATTGGTTCCATTAATAACAACGCCTTATCTAGCACGAGTATTGGGACCCACTGGTGTAGGAATTAATGCTTACACCAATTCTATTATTCAGTACTTTATTTTATTTGGAAGTATAGGAGTTAACCTATATGGAAATCGACAAATAGCCTTTGATCGGGACAATAAATTTAAGTTAACAAATACGTTTTATGAAATATTTATAATGAGGATAGTTACAATTACCTTTGCGTATTTAGTTTTTTTGATTTTTTTGGTTGTTATTGGAAAATATCAAATTTTCTATTTAGCTCAGTCTGTTTCTATTATTGCTGCAGCATTTGATATCTCTTGGTTCTTTATGGGGATCGAAAATTTTAGCGTGACAGTTCTGCGTAATTTTGTTGTTAAAATCATTACCTTGATTTGTATTTTCTCTTTTGTGAAAACTTCTGCTGATTTAACAGCCTACATTCTAATTTTATCTTTATCTTTGTTGGTTGGAAATATGACGCTTTTTCCTAGCCTTAGTAAAAGGATCGGAAAGCTTCATTTTAAGAATTTGCATATCTGGCAACACTTGGTACCATCGATCACACTTTTTGTTCCACAAATTGCGACACAGATCTATCTCGTAGTTAATAAGACAATGCTTGGTTCTATGACATCGGTTCAAGCTGCAGGGTTCTTTGACCAATCTGATAAAATGATTAAAATTGTTTTGGCAATTGTGACTGCCACGAGAACTGTGATGTTACCACATGTTGCCAATGCTTTTATGAAAGGTCAAATTAGTAAAACAAAAGAATATTTGTACAGCAGTTTTAGATTTGTAACAATTGTTTCTATTCCCATGATGTTTGGTATGATGGCCATTGCAAATAAGTTTGTACCGTTGTTTTTCACAAGTAGTTTTTCCGCTGTGAGACCTTTGATGATGATTGAATCTTTGGTTATTCTTTTGATAGCTTGGAGTAACGCGTTGGGAACTCAATATTTATTACCGACAAATCAAAATAAAGCATTTACGACGTCGGTAATACTGGGAGCAATTGTAAATATCATAATCAATATTCCATTGATTTTAGTTTGGGGTGCATTAGGAGCAACAATCGCAACGGTGTTGTCTGAATTAACGGTTACGACATATCAGCTTTATGCGGTACGACATCAAATTGATTTTCGGAAATTGTTTAAAGAGACACACAAGTATTTTGTGGCTGGACTAGTTATGTTTGTAGTGGTAAAACTTATTGATCTTAAGGCTGCAAATTCATGGTTAATGCTTCTTGGGGAAGTTTTCATAGGCATGGTAGTTTACTTACTACTTTTGCTTATTTTGAAAGTTACCTTAATTAGTGAACTGAAAAAATCATTGAAGAATTAGTCAAAATAGTGTAAGTATTATTCAAACAGTAGTGTGATCTTAATAAATGAGTTCAATCTTATGGTCATTTGCGTTTTTTGATAATGAAGTTGATCACTATCCGTACATTGATAAAAAGTTTAAGATTGCGGAACTTTAGTGAATTTTCAAAATCAAAAGTTTACAATAGTACTAGATGTTTTACAGGAGGATACGCATGAGACATGAACATGGACAAAAAAAACATACAGTAAGAAACGTTATTTTGGTAATTTTATTGGTTCTAATTGTTTCGGGGGGCGCTTATGCAGCTCGTAAGTTTTATAACTTAAAACATGCTGTGGACAAGACCTACCAAAGTGCTGGAATCAAAAAAACACGGAATGCAAGTTCTGAAATTCAAAATAAGAAGCCTATTTCAATCCTGATTATGGGGACCGATACTGGCGCATTGGGACGTTCTTATAAAGGTCGTACCGATACGATGATGTTGATCACCATGAATCCTAAGACGGATAAAACGACCATCACAAGTATTCCGCGTGATACCGGCGTCACAATTCCAGGATATGAGAGTGAGTCACCTTCGAAGATTAACGCGGCATATGCGTTTGGAAGTGCTGGGACGGCAATTAAGACGGTTCAAGAAATGCTGAATGTGCCAATTGATTTCTATGCCATTATGAATATGGGTGGTATGGAGAAGGTCGTTAATGCGGTTGATGGGGTGACAATTACACCGACACTTAGTTTTACTTATGATGGATATACGTTTAAGAAGGGCCAAGCAACGCATATGAATGGTAAAAAGGCGTTGGCTTATGCGCGGATGCGCTATGATGATCCACAGGGTGATTATGGCCGTCAGACGCGTCAACGAGAGGTTATCATGGCTATTATGAGTAAGGCAGGGTCAGTGAAGACGTTGTTGAACAAGAACTTTTTGGATTCAATTTCGTCACAAACTAAGACTGATCTGACGTTTGATGATTTGGCAGCACTTGCGCAAGATTATCGTGGTGCAAAGAAGACGGTGTCCCAGACTCATTTACAAGGAACTGGCAAGACAGTTAATGGGCAAAGCATGGAGTTGATGGCAAAGAGCGAGTTACAACGTGTCACGAACTTAAATCGAAAGAATCTCGGACTGGCACATGCCACGACTGGGAACATCGCATTGAGCGTTTCTGCTACATCTAGTTCTGATAGTAGCGTACAGAGTGATAATGTGAATGCGGGAAATTAAAGAGAAGATTATGTGTTTGAAGCAGTTGACTGGGAGAAAATCTTAGTTGATTGCTTTTTTATTCGGGTCTAAACAGCATACATACTGTTTCTGTTTCGACTAACATATTTAAGTTTTGTAGTGACAACTAAAAAAGTTATTATTCTACTATAAAAAATATTGATGATTGGCGGCAATATCAACACGAATTAAAAAAGTTGAAATAAGCAAGAGTCTAAAAGCTCATACATGACCACTAAACGCTACTTTATGGAAAAATAGGAGGTACAATGTTTATGAGCATTATGTATTATTTTTGTGAGCCAAGTTGTACTACTATATGTAGTAGCTTATAAAAGTGATACAATATATGTAGGCGGAAAGCAAAGACGATAAATTTTGGTATCACGTCGCTGAATATTTTGTGATTAATATTTTATAAAAAGGCGAATTGGGCTGGAAATTTATGTAGTGTTTTGTAATTACGTTACTGTTTTGTTAGATTTTATGACAACCCTCAAAATTATTAAAAATCAAGAGAATTTTAGATGGTTAAGTTTGTGGAATATTGGTAAATAATAAAGGGTAGGCATAAACAGATGACATTAGATTGCGTACAGCCAACAGAGCAATATGATTATGGAAAGTGTGGAGAAACAATTAATTCAGAGCAGGCGAAAATGTTGGTTCGAGCTAATTATAATTCGCATGCGTTCATTTGTAATGCCACTGATAAATTCGATCATTAAAAAGTGTAAATGTCGAGTGATACTTGTCACACCTTGGAGTACCCAAGATACAGCTTATTTAAAACTATGCCAGAAAAAGTGCACACTTGTGAAAAAATACAGATACAGGCTAAGAAAAAGCTGAGCACGATCACAAATATAAGTCAGGACAAACGGTACTAAACTTCTTTAAAAGTACGTTAGATCAAGAAAGTTAGGCAAACACAGTTTTATTTTGCGAGTAAAAAGATAATAGGAATGCTGAAATCAACCTGACGATGACGCATGCTAACTCTAATGCGCTGAATAAAGTGGTTACTTAGGACTTTTGGTAAAAACAGGCACACAACACAACCGCCTGTCCAATAACTGTAAACGATAAATATGAAAATATGCTAATTGATCCAAGGTGGGCACATTTGAGTATATACAATTTTAATGAAAAATATTCTTATGACTTATCGGACATTACCTGATGTGAAATTTTGATAACCCTATCAAAGAATTACAACAAAAAAATATTTGTGAAAATCGAAAAAAGTTGAAAAGTTGACAAGCTTATTTTATTTGCAATGTAAATTAATATTATTGGAGTAGAGAAAATGAAAGTAACTATTTATCGGTCTAAATATGATTGGGAAGAAACCATTTTGAATTTGGGTCTAGAAAAATTTTTGGATGAGGCAGATGAGGCAATTAAGGTTGGAACCTACTATACTTTAAAATCATTTAGTATAGAGCAATCAGATTCTTTTCATGATGGTAATTTGACTAAAGTAACCGTTTTGCCAATTGTAAAAAAGAAAAACCGTGAATTAACAGAAAAACAGAAAACTCTGGATAATTTTGTGAATCAATATGATGATAGTTATGCGCGTTTTAGTCCTGAAAAGGGTGGAAATTTAGATACTATTCTTTTGGTGAAACAACAACTAGCAGTTGAACAAAAGGTGTATTTGATTCCATTTGGCCAAGGATACCGCAAAGTTGAAGAAGTAGCAGATCCTAACTTTGGAATTGAATTTGCAGAGCGAGGGGTTCGCCATACTGACGTCATTACAAAGCATGTCAATTATTTCGGCCAAGATAAGTCACAATCAATCACTAATTATAGGCGAACCAGCAGGGATATTGCATTACCATCTGAGGCATATACGTCAATCACGGCTTATCCGGACAGAAGGGATATGTATGGGGACGTCGTTGTATGTGCACTTGGGGTAACTTTACAGGTGAAGTCTAATAAAAAAGTAGGTTTTGGCAAAGGATTATGTGAGGTAGTCCGGAACATAGACGATTTAATGCGAAGTAAGACGACTCTGAGCAAATTTCCAAAAATTCAATATATTGATGACAAGAATACAAGTAATACTTTGAATTTAAGGTTAACAGATATTATAAAAGCAGGGGCTAATTCTCTTTCAGATGCAATAGTCCAAGTTCCTGACGCGTTAAATAGAAAAACAACTGTAAATTTTAAACAATCGGTTTCTTTGTTGTTTCTTGCAAATATTGCAAATAATGTTGTCTTCTTAGACAAGATGGAGCTGTCAATTTTTATAATTGGTTTGAAGAGAAAGACTATGGCTACTATCGACTTATCTGGAAAAGTTGGTGTATTGAGTCAGATTGGCAAGTATCTTAAGATAAATTCTTCATACGCAGTCGATCAGTTAATGTTTAAATGTGTTGATGCAGTAACGGGAGATTCTTTCGATTACCATGTTGAACAGTTCATATTAGCAGAAATCTGTAATAATAATAAACCATATATGTTGCAGAATGGACGTTGGGGCACATTTAATGCTGAATTTTTCTCGTTAATCAACGAATCATTAGCTGATATCGAGGTTCATTGTAATGAGGAGGAGCTTTTAGTCAATTTTGGAAACCAAAAGTCGAAGAATGTAAAGGTGGGTAGCGAAGAAGACTATATGAATGAACTTCAAGCTGCTAATGCTGACAAACTTAGCAAAATACACAAGCATTTTGCTAAGCCAAGTAGTAATAATTTTACTTATCGTGGGCCTGGTGTTGAACTGGCAGACATGTATGACTCAGTAAAGAGAGAATTATTGACTATGAAGCTGGGCGAGTCAACTGCAACAACAATGTATAGTCTGGAACAGAGTATACTTGCGCTATCAATTATTAATAATGAAGATTCTTATAATGTTACGGATATTATGAATGCAATAGGCGGGAAGGCTCACTGGCAGGAAGCACTAGCGTCTAAAGACAATGTTCTTGTTTGGATTTACCCAATCAAGAATTCCGATGATAAATCGCGTTTTGGGCCCAAGATAACGACCAGTATTCAAAAAAATACTTTTGATCTAACAAAGTTTGGATCAATCCTAGTTAAGACAAAGCTTTATGAATGGGCTCAATTTGTAAATGAATCGCATCAAAAACCAATTGTTCATTTCGTTACTCCAAGGGACATGTCGCGTTAAAATTAAAGCTTAGTGTGAAAAAATAAAATAGTTAACGTAGTAAAAAATAGGCCTTCAGAATTTACCCTTCTGAAGGTCACTTTTTTCGGATTGTAATAAGAAGTTGAATGGGGTCATCAAGTAAAAGCCAATCATTACGCCGAGTCCATTATGGACAACATCCATAATATCTACTGTTCGACTAATGTGGACTAGCTGGTCTAATACGAATTGACCACCTTCGTTGAATAAGGCAATTCCTAAAGCAATGAAGAAGACTTCAAAGAGGATTGGTCGATCCCTGTAAGCAAAAATATAAAGATAGACACCAGCTGGAATCGTCATGATCACATTCAAGATGGATTGGGCACCATAATCTTGATAAGGCATGGCGACCACTTTAGCATAGCCAATATGATAGGTATGCAGTAAATAGGTTTCCCCAAATGAGTAGGAGCCGGGGGTGAAGATCAGGTAGAGCACACAGATCACGTAGATGGTGAAGGTGGTTCTGACTAAAATAGAAAATCCGGACTTATTCAGCATCATTTTTCTGAGATTGTAGATTGCCACAAGTGCTGAAATTATTACAAACGGTAAATATTGAATGGCTGCCATTGAACCACCTCCAAAATTATTTAATGTTTCCATTGTATCGCAAAACTTATCATATTAAAACCGATAATACCGCGCTTTTTAGTTAACTTTTCCTTAACACCGTAGAACTTTCTTAAACTCCTCAAAAAAACATTGCAATCGAATTCAGAATGATATATGATGAGCTTGTAAAGAAAATGTAATATTAATGTAACACTTTGGAGGCGGTTTTGATGAAAAAAGTAATTCGATTTTTACTAATAGTAAGTTTGGCAATGGGTGTATTTATGATTGGTAATACGACACAAACTCAGGCCGCTTCTCGAAGAACAATTCCAGTTGCCATGCGAGGTAATTGGTATTTAACGAAGAAAACGGGTTTAAGTGTAAAAAAGACATCAATGGTTGGTCTACACCATACTGTGATGGAGAGAACATACGGCAAGTATATGGTCTTCAAATATTACTATAAAGGTAGTTATTCATTATCTGATACACGTTGGGGATTTGGATTCTTCTTCAAATTGGTTAATGTGAAGGGTAAGAACGGTAAAAACTATAAGGCATCGGCGATGTGGGGCCAGGGACCAGAAGCCCAACTCTACTATAAGAAGTTGAATAAAAACGAGCGTCACAGCTTATCATGGCGCAAAACAATTAAATTGATGAATGGACAAAAGAATTTCTAGCGTCTGACTTTACCTAATGAGGGAAAGGCTTTATAATGCTAAAGAGAGTGCTTCAAAGGGTGGCTAGCTTCCGAGTATAGCCTAGGTAAGGTAATGATTCGGGTTTGGAATCGTTAGCTTACCGTAGCTAAACGGAGGAAGTTGCCCTTTGAAGCACGTTTACGCTATACAGCAGAGTAAGGATTACCAGAAAGGATGTTACAATTGGAAAAAAATGAAGAAGAACCAGTAAAAAAGCCATTTGATATTGGCGATAAGGTCCACGTAAAGAAAACCGCTTTATTACCAACAGGCTTTGATGGCCAAGTGGGTAAGGTTTATGAAAATTCAATTTTAATTGATATCGATCCAGATACTGTTGCTAAAAGCCGCAGTGAAGAGCTTCATGATTTACATGGACGTGTCATTGTCCGTTTTGCTGAAGCTAAGAAGATTGAAGCTTAGTCAAAATTAAAAGTTAGAAAAGCAGTCATATCAGCCGATGTGGCTGTTTTTGCTTGCCATAATTTAATGTTATTCATAATTTTCACAGTTTTACCTATTATTTTTAATATTCATTTAATTATCTTGTTGACAAAGCCCTGTTCAGAGTGTATCTTTGTCATTAAATTCTGATTAGACGATTTCTCATAATCAGATTTAAATATTATAGGGGAGTTGTTTAGCGTATGAAATTAAAAAAGGGATCAGTGACACTTTTAGTGGCATTACCTTTACTATTACTAGCAGCTTGTGGTAATGGTAATTCATCTTCAAAGAGTAACGGGGCAGTAGATAAAAATAATTTAGCTTCAAAACAGGTTGTGAACTGGACAGAGACATCGGAGTTGCCTTCGATTGATCCTTCAATCGCAACTGATCAAATTAGTTTTGATACTATGAACAACGTTGGTGAAGGTTTGATTCGTTTAGGTAAAAACAACAAAATCTTACCTGGAATTGCAACCAAGACCAAAGTTTCTAAAGATGGGAAGACTTACACGTTTACTTTACGGAAGAATGCTAAGTGGAGTAATGGCGATAAAGTGACTGCCAAAGATTTCGTTTATTCATGGCAACGCATCAATAATCCAAAGACTGGGGCCCAATATGCTTACTTATATAGTGGCATTAAGAATGCTGACAAGATCCAAGCCGGCAAGAAACCAGTCAGCAGTTTAGGAATTAAGGCTGATGGCGACTATAAGTTGACTGTTACCCTTGAAAAGGCTATTCCATATTTCAAATTGTTAATGGGCTTCCCAAGTTTCTTCCCACAAAATCAAAAAGTGGTTGAAAAATACGGTAGCAAATACGCCACACAAAGTAAGTACCAAGTTTATGACGGACCATTTACGTTACAAGGTTGGACAGGGACTAACAACAAGTGGACCCTTGTTAAAAACAAAAATTACTGGGATAAGAAGCACGTTTACTTATCTAAGTTAAATGATCAAGTTGTGAAGGATACGCAAACTGGTTTGAACCTTTTCCAAGGCAAACAAGTTGACCAAACTGTTTTGTCTGGAACCCAGGTTGCTAACATGAAGAACAGCAAATCCTTCTTCCTTGGCCGTGAAGCTCGTAATTCATATCTTGAATACAACTACAAAAAGATCAAAGCCTTTCAAAATGTGAATATTCGTAAAGCAATGTCTCTTGCTATTAACCGTAAACAGTTAGTTACTAACGTTTTGGCTGATGGTTCAACTGCACCAAAGGGATTTGTCACCGATGGGTTGGCAAGTAACCCTAAGACTGGTGAAGACTTTGCAAAAGAAGCTTACAATGGCGAAGGTGTTAACTACGACTTAGCTAAAGCGAAGAAGTTATGGGCAAAAGGTTTGAAACAAGAAGGCAAGAAGAGTGTCACATACACTTTGATGTCCGATGATACTGAAGCCGGCAAGAAGACTGCTGAATTCTTACAAAGTCAGTTAGATAAGTTGCCTGGTTTGAAGATCGATGTTCAAACCATTCCATACAAGACGCGTTTGGCACGTTCCGCTAAGGGACAGTTCCAGTTGGTTATCACAAACTGGGGTGCTGACTTCTCAGATCCAATTTCTGATTTAGGCTTGTTCACATCTGACAACAGCTTTAATAACGGTCGTTGGGCAAACAAAGAATATGACAAGTTGATCGATAAGGCTAACAATGCCGACGCTAACAACACTCAAAAACGTTGGGAAGACATGGTTAAAGCTGAAAAGATCTTGATGAGCGAACAAGGTAATGCACCACTTTACAATGGTGTTGTTCCTCAATTAATCAATACAAAAGTTAAAGGCTATGTATGCAATACTGCTGGTGTTCCTTGGAACTGGAAGGGTGTTTACGTAGAAAAATAGTTTCATATTAAAGATTCAGAAGATTGCACAGATTCAGTGCAATTGTTCTGAATCTTTTTATTTTGCGTCATACAAGCCGCAATTTTTGACTTTTAATCAGGAGCTTGGTAGGCTCTACTCAGGGTAGTCAATGGTGTGAATTATTTGAAAATGTTTGCAATTTGTGACAGTTCAAATTTGCTTGTCACGAAGTAGTTAAGCCGAAGAACCCGGTAAATAGGCAATCGGGAAAAATCATGAGCAACGATGTCGTTAAGTTTCGATCAGCAGGGGTATACTTTGAACACTTACTTAATCTGGGAGGAAAGAAATTGACGAAAATTGCGATTGTGACCGACAGTACTGCCTACTTACCTCAAAACGTTTGCGAGAAGCTGCATATTATGGTGGCTCCAATTTCGGTAGGTTTTGGCGCGCAACAGTATCGCGAACGGATTGACATTACGGATGCTGAATTCTATAAGCGTTTAAAAAGTGAAAAAAATTTTCCAACAACGGCACCGCCATCTATGGGCGCAATGAATGACATTTACCAGGCTTTGGCAAAAAAAGGCTATGATGAAGTTGTGAGCATCCATCTAGCAAGCGGTGTTAGTGGCTTTGTGAATAATCTTCATCAATTTGCTGAAAGTGTTTCAAAGATTAAGGTCCACGTTGTTGATTCACAACTTTCAGTGCAGCCAATGGGATATTTGGTGGTCCAGGCTGCTAAGATGGCGTTGGCACAGAAGTCAGCAACAGAAATCATAGCCAAAATGACGGAGTTGAAGGCCACACTTGGTGAGTATTTCATTGTGGACGATCTTAAGAATCTGGTGCATGGCGGGCGTTTGGGAAGTGGCTCTGCGTTTGTCGGTTCACTTCTAAAAGTCAAACCAATACTTACTTTGAATAAAGAGCGTTATAATATTGAGGCCGTCGACAAAGTGCGTTCAATGAAAAAAGCTAAATTAAACATTGTTAATCGATTTATTGAAGAAACAAAGGATCTGTCGTATAACGTGCGCGTGTTTTTAAGTGGAACTGATAACGAACCTGTTGTGGAAAAGTGGCGGGAAAGTATTCAGTCCAAATTGAGCAACGTGGCGGCAATTGAGACAGGACAAATTGGCCCGGTTCTGGGCGCTCATCTTGGACCCGGAGCATTGGCTATTTTATGGGTCAAGGAAGTCAATTAGGACATGTAAAAGTGAGGTAGTGAAAATCTATGAAGAAATTAAAAATTGATTTAAACGATCAAGATTATATGGGCAGTCATGAAGCAAGTTCCATGTGGGGCAAGCAAAAAGATTATGTCCGAACAATCTATAATAAGTATCCAAAACGTTTTCCTGAGGGTAGTATCCGCAAGTTTGGCAAACAACTGATTGTGACCCGTGAAGGCATGGAAGCTGTCACTGGCATTAAGAAAAGTAAGTTAAAAGATCTTAAGAAAAACAAGTAATTAAAAATCGCTAAAGTGTAAGTTGACCGGACGAATGAATTCGGTGGACTGGACTTTAGCGATTTTTGTTTGGCCAAATGCTGATATGATAGAATCAACTTGTAAAGTTAAGGAGAAAACTATGAAAACTAGTGAATTTATAAAAAAGTTGGAAGTATTAGATTTAACTGAAGTTGAAAAAGACTATAACCAGTTACGGGTCATCAGACACGGCGAAGAAGCGGCCACTATCAGTCTCACGGAATCGTCTGATTTTCAAATTTGTGGCAAAATGCCACGACGATTGTTGAACTTGATTGTGGATTATGCGGTCACAAAGATTGAGGAACGTAAATAAGGATATATTTTGTTAGCAAGGTTCAACAAAATAGTTATCAGTTTGAAGAGAATTGCAACAATAAATTTGGTTGATATCATGCTTTCAAGCAATTTGGTATCTTATTTGAAGTTGACGATAATATAATCGCTAACACAAAGATACAAAATTACTCATTACGCCATACAAAGAAGTCCTCACATTTCTGAAAGCATGTGAGGACTTTTGCTGTGTAAAAAAACTTTATGTTAATCAAAAGGATGTCCCCGGCGAGAGTCGAACTCGCAACCTATCGCTTAGGAGGCGATTGCTCTATCCAGTTGAGCCACGAGGACAAGTTTCCTTTCGTATTTTCCCATAGATATCATGGATAATCAAGGTAACCCAAATTGAAAAAGTGATTTTCTGAGCTTTTTTGAGTTTAATCGACAAAACTTGATCGCAATCAATTTCAAACTTGTCTTTTGCGGCTATATTAGACTTATCAAATAAAGGCAAGGGGATAAAAAGATCATGATGAAATTCGAACAAGTTGTTCAAAAAAATGTGAATGCTATTACGTGGACATCAGCTGCATTAATTGTAATCGGCTTTTTAGGGGAGACAATGGGGCTACAACTAGTTTATACAGTTGCATTTGTTCTAGCTTCCATCATAGCCGCAACGCCGATCATTATTCGCGCTGTGGAAGCTTTAAAAGTTCGTGTGATTGGCATTGAATTATTAGTCAGCATTGCAGTCGTAGGGGCTTTTGTCATTCAGGAATTCAATGAATCTGCCATTGTGACTTTCTTATTTTTGTTCGGCAGTTTCTTGGAAGCTAAGACATTGGCTAAAACGCGAGAATCAATCAAAACGTTGACCGAAATGGCACCGACAACTGCTGAGGTGGTTCAAGCAGATGGTTCAATTGAAGAAACGGATGTCGATGATGTCGATGAAGGCGATATTGTTTTAGTGAAAACAGGCGGTCAGGTCCCAATTGATGGCGATATTGTTGAAGGTTCGGGCTACTTAAACGAAGCAAGTGTCACCGGAGAATCCAAACTGGTTAGCAAGCAAGAATCTGACAGTGTTTATTCTGGAACTATTTTAGATAACGGAACCTTAAAAGTGAAAGCCACCAAAGTTGGCGATGATACCACGTTTGCCAAGATTGTGGAATTAGTCGAAGATGCTCAAGATACGAAATCTCATGCAGAGAAATTTATCGATCAATTTGCGAAGTACTATACGCCAGCCGTTTTGATTTTAGCTTTATTAGTGGGCTTCATTTCACGAGATTTTCGTTTAGCCATCACGGTTCTGGTACTTGGATGCCCTGGAGCCCTAGTCATTGGTGCGCCGGTATCCAACGTAGCCGGGATTGGAAATGGTGCTAAAAATGGGGTGCTTATTAAGGGTGGCGAGGTTGTAGACACCTTTGCCAAAATAGATACCTTAGTCTTTGATAAAACCGGAACTTTAACGAAAGGGCACACAGAGGTTTCGGATATGAAGAGCTATACGCCAGAACAATCCCAAGCATTGGCTTATGCCGCCAAACTTGAAAGTCAATCGGATCATCCTTTAGGCAAGGCGATCACTACTTATGCCAAAAAGAATCAAATTGCGTTTCAAGATTTGCAAGTTACAGAAAATAATACAATCAAGGGTCAAGGAATTGAAGCACAGATTGAAGGCCATCAGATTTTGGTGGGAAATCAGAAATTATTAACCAGTCAGCAACTCGAATTAAGTGCGCAAGAAGTTAGTGATTTGCAGGCCTTACAAGCTACTGGAAGTTCTACGGTGATTGTGGCTGTAGACCGTCAGGTGCAGTTAATCATTGGGGTTTCAGATGTGATTCGCGATAATGTTAAGGAAAACTTGGCCGCGTTAAAGCAACTTGGCATCAAGAAATTAGTAATGTTGACTGGTGATAACGAAATCACCGCAAAACACGTAGCCACTCAGTTAGGCATTGATGAAGTGCATGCTAACTTACTTCCTGAAAACAAGGTTACCTTTGTGAAACAACTCAAAGATGCGGGCCATAAAGTAGCATTTGTGGGTGACGGTATTAACGATAGCCCTTCAATTGCGACCGCAGATATTGGTATTGCGATGGGTGGTGGAACGGATGTCGCGATCGAAACCTCTGACATTGTTCTAATGCAGTCCAGTTTCCAAGAACTCGTCCATGCTTATGGGCTAGCTAAGAAGACAGTTGCCAATACACGTCAAAATATTACGATTGCGATTGGTACAGTTATCTTTTTGCTAATTGGTTTGATTTTCGGGTATATTTATATGGCAAGTGGGATGTTTGTGCATGAAGCCAGTATCTTAGTGGTTATTTTCAATGCGATGCGCCTCATTCGTTACCGTGCACTTACCGAAAAATAAATCAAAAAGAGTTATCAAAACTTGATCGGCATCAATTTTTAATTAACAAAGCCACGTTATACTTTAAGCATAGCAATTAGGAAAAAGCTTTTTGCTAAAAAAAATTAGGAGGTTTTTAAAATGACAAAAGCAGGTTTACAATTAGGTGCATTAACTTGCCCATCATGTATGCAAAAGATTCAGGGTGCGTTGGAAAAACAAGCTGGGGTTCAAAAGGTTAAGGTTCTGTTCAACGCTAGCAAGGTGAAACTCGAATTTGATGACAGTGCCAATACCGCTGATGCGTTAGCTGAAGTTGTTAAAAAACTTGGCTATGAGGTCAAAAGTGTTAAGGTTAAACAGCCAGCCGAATAAAAAACTAAAATAAGCTTCATCCTGCTAATTAAGAACTACAGGATGAAGCTTTTTGTAGCGTACTAGTATCAATTTTAGTGTGGATTATGCTAATCACAGATGAGTGATGTCACGCTGGCGCCTATTGAAAACGATCATTTTGCGTGGTATAGTACTTTAGTAATTAAAAACGAAATGCATATATAAACGCCATAATAAGGATGGCGAGTTTCTACCCAGAACCGTAAATTCTGGACTATACGCAATAAACTCATCAAACGATGTCTATTTGCGGACATCGTTTTTGTTTTACTGTGATATGGATATATGCCTAGGAGGCAATGAGTTGGTTTCAAAAGAAGAATGGGCACAAGAGCAGCTTGATTTCGACGCAGGAGAGGGTGTTCCACAGGAAAATTCAACGTCAACGGCGCATGCCGCAGTTTTAGGGTTGCAGCATTTATTGACGATGTACTCTGGAGATGTCATGGTGCCTCTCTTGATCGGGGCGATTGTACATTTTACAGCTACCCAGATGGCACTATTGATTTCAATGGATTTATTCATGTGTGGGGTTGCCACGTTGCTGCAAGTTCACCGAACACGCTTAGTTGGGATTGGGTTGCCTGTCGTTTTAGGATGCGCGGTTCAAGTGATTACCCCACTTGGGACAATCGGTAAAGATCTTGGTATCACAACGATGTATGGGGCTATTATTATTTCCGGATTATTTGTTTTATTGATGAGCGGAATTTTTTCGAAAATGCGCAAACTTTTTCCGCCGGTTGTGACCGGGTCTTTAATTATTGTCATTGGTTTCACCTTGATGCCCGTCGCAATTACTGATTTAGGCGGAGGAACTGTTAGTGCCCATAACTTTGGGTCATTCAATAATTTATTGGTTGGCGGTTTTACTTTAGCGGTGATCATTGCGGTTAACGTTTGGGGAAGAGGATTTGTGCGGTCCATTGCCGTTTTAATTGGTTTAGTGGCCGGGACGGCCTTATCAGGTGCTTTAGGGATGATCAAGTTAAGCACTGTCTCCCAAAGTGGTTGGTTCCGTTTTCCAGAACCCTTCATGTTTGGAGTACCACACTTTGAGTGGTCTTCGTCCGTTACCATGATCTTAATTGCTTTGACTACCATGATTGAGTCGACCGGTGTGTTCTTTGCCTTGGGTGATATGACCAATCGCCATTTAACCGGCGATGATTTAAAACGGGGCTATCGCGCTGAAGGAATTGCCCAAATTTTGGGTGGCATCTTTAACACTTTCCCATACTCTACATTCTCTGAAAATGTGGGTGTTGTGCAGTTTTCCGGAGTTAAAACTCGGAAGCCAATTTACTTTGCTGGCTTATTCTTACTGATTTTAGGCTTATTGCCCAAAATCGGCGCATTAGCCACGGTGGTGCCAACACCAGTTTTAGGCGGGGCAATGTTAGTTATGTTTGGAACGGTTGGGCTACAAGGGGTCCGAATTTTGAAAAACGTAGACTTTGATGACAGCCGCAATTTGATTGTTGCTGCAGTTTCCATTGGCGCTGGCTTAGGGGTTGCCAGTGTGCCCACGATTTTCCAAGCGCTTCCTTCAGAATTGTATTTAATTCTCGGTAACGGGGTCGTCGTGACTAGTATTGTGGCCGTTTTCCTAAACTTGGTCTTTAAGTTACAACGTAAAACTGAAGCTAAATAAAAATGCGCGAATTTCGAGTCTGTATAAAACAGATCAAAGAAATTCGCGTATTTATTTTATGGAAGGTGAAGGTGGTTTATCCAGTTACCGTTTCTAAAAATTGGGGTGATGGTGCCATCTTGTTTGATGCCATCGATGTTCATTTTGTCAGAACTGACCATGAAGTCGACGTGCACTTGGCTATTATTGATGCCATGTTTGGACAATTCTTCAGGAGACGTTTTAGCGCTGCCCTGCAAGTTGAAGCGGTTGACTGGGTTAGAAGTTTACACCCACCTGAGTAACTAAATTAGCGTATTTTTGAAGCTTTTTAGTTAAAGTTGTTTCATTTATAAAGGCAATCCTCTTCATAAAAATCGATTCTATCGTAGCATAGCCAACGCGTTTCCACGCAAGAAATGGGCGGTTGATTGCAAAATAAGTGCTAAGAAATATCAGAAAGACCAGTTAAGACTTAAAAAACGATGAGTGGCGCGGTATACTTGTTTACAAGAGAAATTATTAATTATGCCGATAAAGGCACCTTTTACGGAGGATTATTTTGAAAAAATTACGTGTCATGACCATATTTGGAACGCGTCCTGAAGCCATCAAAATGGCCCCAATCATTTTAGAAATGAATCAACGAAAATCTGAATTTGAAGCGATCACCGTTGTGACAGCGCAACATCGAGAAATGTTGGACCAAGTTTTAGAAATTTTCAAAATTACCCCAGATTATGATTTAAATATTATGAAACCCAATCAAACGTTAAGTGAGATTACCGGCCGCGTTTTAAATAAATTGGATACCATTATTCAAGAAGTGAAACCGGATGTTATTTTGGTTCACGGAGATACCACAACAACCTTTGCGGCCAGCATTAGTGCGTTTTACAACCAAATCCCGCTAGGCCATGTGGAAGCGGGCTTACGGACGTGGGATAAGTATTCGCCATATCCAGAAGAGATGAACCGGCAATTAACGGATGTTTTGGCCGACTATTACTTTGCACCAACGACTTTAAGTAAACAAAATTTACTTAAGGAAAACCATCCCGAAGCCAACATTGCGGTTACGGGAAATACTGCCATTGATGCCCTGCATGAAACCGTGCGTGAAGATTATCATCACGCTGTGCTAGATTTGGTAATGCCAGAGCATCGTCTAATTTTGTTAACGATGCATCGCCGCGAAAATCAGGGAGCACCAATGCGCCGAGTATTTCAGGCCATTAAGCAAGTCGTGGATTCTCATACAGATGTAGAAATTATTTATCCTGTTCATCTAAGTCCTGCCGTTCAAAAAGCAGCTCACGAAGAACTAGGCGATGATTCCCGGATTCATTTGATTGACCCACTGGATGTGGTGGATTTCCATAATTTGTCTGCGCGCAGCTATTTCATCATGACAGATTCTGGTGGTGTGCAAGAAGAGGCTCCTTCGTTGGGCAAACCTGTTTTGGTATTGCGTGATGAAACGGAACGTCCAGAAGGGGTCACAGCTGGCACGTTAAAATTGGTGGGTACTGATCCACAAACAGTGACGGATGCGATGCTGGAATTGTTGGACGATTCACAAGTTTATCAAAAAATGGCCACTGCCAAAAATCCGTATGGGGATGGACATGCTGCCCAACATATTTTAGATTTCTTACAACAAAAATTTAGTGATAAGCGGAGTTAATGGGGATGAAGGATTTAATTAAAAAGAATCAAGCCATCATTTTGTATTTAGTTTTTGGGGTTCTTACAACAGTTGTCAATATTGGGGTGTTTGCCTTTTTTGAAACTTATACAAATTGGAATTACCAAATTGGCACTGCAATCGCGTGGATTGCATCGGTTTTGGTGGCGTTTTTTACTAATAAAGTATGGGTTTTTAGCTCAGGTTACACTACCTGGCGGGCGTTTTGGCGTGAACTTGGTTCCTTTTTCTTCTTTCGCTTATTGACCTACTTTATGGAAGTTATCATTATGTGGGTTGGCGTTTCGTTAATGAAGGATAATGCCATTTTAGTAAAAGTGGCTGATAATGTGATCGTGGTGATCGTAAATTACGTGTTCAGCAAATTAATTATTTTTAAACAACACGAGACAAAAAAAAATTGAAACTGATTAACCAAGTTCCAATCTTTTTTAAACAGGCTTTAGTTTTGTGAGGCATTGTAGCTATCAACTAAGCTTTTGGCAAAGGCATCTAATTGATCTAAATCTTCTTCTGATTCAGGTGCCAAATTGATTTTAATGGGTTCTGCTCCTTGTTTAGCTTTAGCAGCTTTGAAAGCTTTGGCAAAGGCATCAACAGCGACACAATAAAATTCTTCATAAAAAACGTCGCCGGATCCAGCTACGCCAAAGATTTTACCATCTAAATCTAAATCAGGTAGTTCTTCATAGAAGTCCAAGCCTTCTTCAGGAAGGGCACCTTCGTCGTAGGTGTAAGGTACCACAACACAGATATCAAAATTTTTAAATTCATCGGCATCGGTCTGTGAAATCTCTGATTCGTCAACTTCGACGCCGAGATCTTCAAGCGCTTCGGTAATGATGTCGGCGCAATCTTCGTTGTTGCCGGTAATGGTTGCAAAAACAACTTTTGCAGTTGGCATGTGAGTTCCTCTTTTCATTATAAGTCCTAAAGAATTATAGCAGACAAATCCAGTTTAGTGAATGTTTTCAGCAAGGAGGTTCACGATGACAGAAAAAAAAGCAGTTCCAAAGGTAACCAAAATTACCACGCAAAAAAGAGAAGGACGTTATAACGTCTTTTTAGATGACCAATACGCCTTTCCGATTAGTGAAGATGTGATGATTAAATATCGCATTTTCAAAGGGATGGAAATTGATAAGCAATTGCAAGAAGAAATCTTGGCAGCAGATGATGTTTCCAAGGCTTATTCACGCGCATTGGCGTTTTTGTCAGGCCACTTACGAACGGAAAAAGAAATTCAGCAAAAGCTTCGGGAAAAAGAAATTCCAGAACCCACGATTGAAGCAACTTTGAAAAAATTACGGGAATTAAATTTAGTGGATGATCTTCAGTATGCCCAAAGCTACGTGCGAACGATGGCTCGGACTTCTGATAAGGGCCCCATTGTGATTACCCGCAACTTGCGAACCAAGGGTATTTTAGAAAATGACATCGAGCAGGCGTTATTAGAATATCCGGCAGATGATCAGGTCGCTAACGGGATTGAAATTGGCGAGAAACTTAGTCACCATTACCGCCGGGATCCGGTTTCGAAGATGAAACAAAAAGTGCGGCAAGGATTGATGACCAAGGGATTTACAGGAGATGTGATTACTCAAATTCTTGAACAAATGGAATTTGAAATTGACCCTGACTTGGAAGACGAGAAATTGAAAAGTGAATTTGAAAAAGTTTGGAATCGTAATCGCCGCTATGCTTTTTCACAACGGAAGATGCGCACGAGGCGAACCTTATATGGGAAAGGTTTCCAGTCGGACGCCATTAATCGATTAATTGACGAACAAGAAGATTTAAAATAAGTATCATCGTTTTATGGGGGGAGCAATAGTTATGAAAAAACGTTTATGGCGGGTTATTTTGTTTGGATTTATTTTAATGATTCTGATTGGAAGCGCCGGGTTTGGTTATCACAATCATCGCGTGATGCAACGTAGTGATCCCATCTTTTTTAGTGGCTCAACGAAGCATATACCAGCACGAAAACTAGTACCAAAAACCTTTGTTCCACGCAAAGTGGTGACCCGACAGCCGAAGTTATCGCTAAAGGCTAAAAAGTTAAAGCAGTTGCTGGAACCTTTAATTGGTGGCGACCAGTTTGTGGGCACGATCTTAATTGTGAAAAATGGCCAACCTATTTATGATCAAGGCTATGGGTATGCTAATTTTCAAAAACAAGGATTTAATACGGCACAATCTGAATATCAAATTTTATCGATGCAAAAATCAATGACCGCGACTTTATTAATGCAACAGGTGGAAGCAGGTAGATTGAGGTTGACAGACCGACTGGCCCAATTCTATCCAAATATTCCAGGTGCTAAAAAAATGACGATTCGATCTATGCTTAATATGACGACCGGATTACGAATTCACAATTTTTCCACCCGTTCACTTTCTGGTTCCGGGGTGGTAGATTATGCAGCTCACCATGTGCAATTCTTACCAAATCAGAATCACAAGTGGTCGTATCAGCCTGTTAATTACACGTTATTAGCGGGAGTTTTGCAGAGGGTGACCCATCGGACTTACTATCAATTATTTAATCAACACATTATCCGGTTACTGGACCTGCATCATTCAGGCTTTGTCATGTTAGCAAAACGAGCAAATTGGTTGTCCACGCCGTATCATAATCAACCATTTTCTGATGATTCTGCTAATTATTTACATGCGTTTCACGAGTCACCAGCTAATCAGCATAATGAGTTGGCAACAGGAAATGTCTATATGAATGCGAGTGATTTTTATAAGGTTAGTCGTGCAATTTTGCAGGCTAGATTTGTGAGTGTTGAAAATACGCAGATTTTGCATGATGCAGCAGGTAATCGGATAGGCTATGCGGGCGGTTTGTATCACGAAAAAAATGGCGGTTATTGGAGTCACGGTGTTGGTTATGGTGAAGAAAGCGGCATGATGATTAGCGGCGACGGACAAAATGCGGTGATTATGTTGAGTAATTATCGGCGGAAAGATTCAATGTTGACGCAGCAATGTCATCAGATTTATCAAAACTTGATGCAAGGCATGTATTAAATGATTAAGTTAGAAGTGATTTAGGAAAACAATCTTTTTATTGTAGACTAATTTTGAGTGGCGGAGATCCGCTTTTTGGTTAGAGGCGAAAAATTAACTTCGAAACGACCGACATAGTTTTATTAACCTTAGAATGGGACAATACTACATCAAGAATAGTGAAACCACTTTGAATCGATATTGATCAAAATTTATTTTTATGACCAGCACTCGTTCTTTCGTCTGCTGGTCTTTTTTGATATAATAATGGATGGAATTCTAAGAGTTAAAACCTTCAGAATTAGAAAGCTGTGTCATAGAATGAATCGCAAGTCTAAGAAGCCTAGAGCAGGGGACTATATTGCGATCAAAAGCTATAAGCACGATGGCAGTTTGCATCGGACGTGGCGGGATACAATGGTATTAAAGAATAGCGATGATGAGTTTATTGGTTGTAACGACCATACGCTTGTGATTGAAGATGATGGGAGACGATGGGTAACTCGCGAGCCAGCCATAGTTTATTTTCATAAAGATTATTGGTTTAACGTGGTGACCATGATTCGCAGAAACGGCGTATCAAACTATTGCAATTTGGCTTCTCCATATGTATTGGATGAAGAAGCACTTAAATATGTTGATTACGATTTAGATGTAAAAGTCTATCCGAATGGGGATCGAAAGCTATTAGATGTTGATGAATACGAACGGTTTAGCCGGAAGTGGCACTATCCAAAAGATACAGACCAAATTGTGCGTTCGAGCGTCATTACACTGACCGATTGGATTGATCAGGGGATTGGACCGTTTTCAAACGAATTTATTAATATCTGGTACCATCGTTATCTAGAACTTGTTCAACGGAATAACCGGCGTTAATTTTGATCGTAAGAGAAATTGAACCAATTAATTTGATTTCAGGTCTACCTATATAAATATGACTGGCAATGTTTGAAAAGTTCAAATGTTGTCAGTTTGTTTTTATAAAACAAAAAATTGCCACTTTTTTAAATTTACTGTTCTTGTAATGCAAAGGTTATGAAAAATGATGTCTTAATAGGCTATAATAGAAACGTTATGGAATGGAAAACAAGTTTATGTAATGACTAGTTTTCACAGAGAGAAAAAGGAGCCATGCTATGTTTGATAAGATTAGGCGATCCCCCTTGATGTTTTGGACCTTGGAGTTGCTGATCGTAGCGACTTTAATTTATGTTTGTACCAAAATTAATTTTTTGTTTGCGCCGATTGGAACTTTCATTTCAACCGTGTTTGTGCCAATCCTTTTGTCCGGATTTTTGTTTTATTTACTTAATCCGTTAGTTAAATTGATTCAAAAAATTAAGTACAAAAAGTTTCGTATTAGCCATACCTGGGCCGTGGTGATTGTGTTTGTTCTGTTGCTGGGAATTATTGGGTATGCATTGGGATGGATGATTCCAAGATTGGCCAATCAGATTGCGCAGTTGATTGAAAGTTTACCAAGTATTGCCAGCAATTTACAAAGGGCCTCACAGCATTTCTTGGAACATTCCGATTGGATTAAAAACGTAGACTTAGATCCCTACATTAAGAAAATGAATAGTTCAATTGGAACCTATGCAGAGTCAATCTTAAGCACAATGACGAGTAGCATTGGCACGTTAATCGCCACGATTACAAGTGTCACAGTTGTGATCATTACGGTGCCGGTAATGCTATTTTACATGTTAAAAGACGGCTGGAAGTTAATGCCCTCCATCAAACGAATGTTACCAGCAAAAAATGCAGATACGATTGTGGAATTGTTTGATAAAATGAGCGCCACGTTATCCTCATACATTGGTGGACAGGTTTTGGAATGCTTGTTTGTGGGGACGTTTACCGCAATTGGTTATATGATAATTGGTCAGCCTTATGCGTTGTTATTAGGTGTCGTAGCTGGGATTGCAAACATTGTGCCCTATGTTGGTCCGTATATTGGAATTTTTCCAGCGTTGCTAGTTGCTCTGACGGATTCCACGATGCAAGTTGTTTGGGTGGTTATCGTCGTTTTGATTGTGCAACAAGTGGATGGTAATTTGATTTATCCCAATATTATTGGTCGGAGTTTGCAAGTACATCCACTAACCATTATTATTCTGTTGTTGGCGGCTGGAAAAATTGCGGGAATTCCTGGAATGATCTTGGCAATTCCTGCCTATGCTGTTGTCAAAGTATTAGTTGAATTTATTTATCATATTTGGATCTTAAATAATCAAGATTAGTTTAAGTTAGTTTTGATTAACTAGGATAACGCTAATTTACTGGAATACGGCGGCTTGTTTGTGGTAATATTGGTGAGTATTTAATATTATATTCTTAGGAGAATGAACATTGAAAAATGTAATTACTTATGGCACTTTTGATTTAATTCATAAGGGACATATTCGTTTACTTAAACGTGCAAAGGCATTGGGCGACCACTTAACCGTGTGTGTCTCAACGGATGAGTTTAATGCTTTAAAAGGAAAAAAGGCTTATACCAGTTACGAAGATCGCAAGTACATTTTGGAAGCTATCCGTTATGTGGATGAAGTTATTCCAGAAAAGGGTTGGGATCAAAAAATCAAAGATGTCCAAGAAAGACACATTGACACTTTTGTGATGGGCGATGATTGGAAAGGTAAGTTTGACTTCCTGAAAGATTATTGTGAAGTGGTTTATTTACCACGAACAGAAGGTATTTCAACGACTAAAATCAAACGTGATCTTGGTCTAGCAAGCGACAATAAAAAGTAAAAGTAAACAAAAACTGGGGGTAATCCCTCAGTTTTTTCTTATATATGATATTAAATTAAATTTTTTTAATGATTAGATTGGTAAGAGGATTGATGATGAAAAAAGCCTTAGTTCTGGTTTCGGATGCTGTTTCGATAAAGAATCCGTACCTGATAAAAACGATTAAAAAATTAGTGAATAATCAAATTCGGGTGACAGTTTTGGTCATGATTTTGGACTATCATTTGGCAGCCAAAGTCACTTTTAAATTGACCAAGGCTGTTGCAAGGGAAAATTCTGAAGCAAAAATTATCAATTGGTTTGATTTATTACATGAACAAAAGGGGATTGCTGTCAGCTTGCAAACGCTAGATACAATTCACTCTGGTGAACCGGAAAAACGGACTTTTGAACTTCCTGAACATGAAAAGATCGAAAGGTATTTTGATAAACATGACCTCATCATGGAACGGATTTTTAGACAAGACAGATTGGCGCTTCTTAAAAGCTTTGCGGATGGTACGTTACAAACGCAATAATATTATGATGACCAACAAAGAGTTCGAGAAGTTGTCCATTTTCAAGATGGACAGCCAACAATTTATGAAGTTTTGAATAACACTAACCAACAACTTTACCAATTCATTGTCAAACAGCCACGGCTTAGAAATTATAGAGTGGCAAGTGATAGTGAATTTGCGGCGCGTGGCGCGATTGTGGAATCAGATTTGTTTAAGGGCACGCCACGGAATACCGTACGCTTTGAAATCTCAAATTCTCAATTTAGTGTCCATGACTATGTGACTTGGCGTCCTTATAAAAATGTATTTGAATTTTATGCAGGGCAATTACGTCAGCTAATTGATAATGATCAGACAACCGGGATTTTTATAGATTTAGAATTGGTTGAATCCATGAGTCCTTATTTGGGCACCTTAAAAACTTTTAATTATTGAGAAAGGGGGCAGCATTAATGCGCGCAATTTTGTCCGATGTGCAGACTAGGTCTCAAGAACAAGAATACGAAATTGACTTAATCGGGTTAACACAGCAAGTTAAAAACTTGCGGCTATTTTTTATTGAGCAGGAATCCTTAGAAAGCTTCATGATCAGCCATGTCAGAATTGACAGAAATATGCTGCAGTTTCAGCTACCTTCTGGGCAATTGACAGGTAGTTTTCCGGGACAGAATCGGTTCACTTGGGAAATGTATTTACAGTGGCAAGAAGGCGATCATTTTGAAACGGTTCAGGTTGAAAATGAGTTTGTGGACAATAAATGGTTGGACATTAACTTGTTTCAAAAGTTTCAGACAGATTTTGCTGGTTACGTGAATATCGAAGTTTATCGCAAAACTAATGATGATCTGTTTGAGTTGCAAAATGTGCAACACGTGCCTGATGGGATCATGCTTTTTGGCACTAAACAGATTAATGTGCAGAGTTTACAAAACATTGTAGTTACAGCTAAAAATAAAAATGATGAGACAGATATGCTGCGGATTACTGAAAATTTAAGTCAGTATCCAGACCTATTTCAGTTTAAAATTCCATTTGCCCAATTGACGATTGCTAATGAATATGAGCTGGCAATTACTTATGATTTTAACGATAAATATTTTCATCAACGCCTTGGTGTCGCGAGTCAATTTAATCCTGATAGTGATTTTATTCAAAATGTAAATGGCAATGTTGTTGAGTTGGATTTGGCATATGATAGTAGGCTGACTTTGGTCTTGCCAATTGAAAAGCTATCAATGCAACAACTGGTTAAACGGATCGCAGGAAAAGCACAGCTAACTTTAGGCTTAGCGGGCGTTTTTCTCGGTAAAATAAGGTTGCATCTGATTAAACAATTATTTAAGCGGAGCCGAATACCATATCAACGGCCAACAGTTGTGTTTGAAAGCTTTGGTGGCCGCCAGGTTTCTGATAGTCCACTTGCCATTTATCGCGTTTTTAAGCAGTTCTATCCAGGTTATAATTTGGTGTGGTCGATTTATCCGGAACTCAAAAGCTTTTGTCGAGATCACGGGATGCACTATGTTGTCCGTGATAGTGTAAAATGGGTATCAGTGATGCGTCGTGCGCAAAGTTGGGTTAGTAATGCCCGTTATCCATCATGGGTAAAAAAATCTAAATTCACCTTTTATCTGCAGACGTGGCATGGGACACCATTGAAAAAATTAGGTCTGGATATTAAACAGGTGACGATGCCTGGAACGGATACTGTGTCTTATCATCGGAACTTCACTCGAGAAGCAAATCGATGGGATGCATTGATTAGTCCCAATGATTATTCAACCAATATTTTTCGATCAGCATTTGGCTATAAGAATCAAGTTTTAAAAATCGGTTATCCGCGTAATGATGAGTTAATTAACACGACGGCGGCACGAATCAAGGACTTGAAAGAAAAAATGGGAATTCCAGCCGATAAGAAGGTCGTTTTGTACGCACCAACTTATCGAGATAATGCGTTTATCACGACTGGGAAATACACATTTAAATTACCATTTAGTTTGAAGAAATTCCAAGAAAAGTACGGGAAAGATACGATTTTGATTTTGCGGATGCACTATTTGATTGCGAATCAAATCGACGTCTCAGAATTTCAAGATTGTGTTTTAAATCTTTCTGATTATCCTAATATCAGTGATTTGTATTTAGTTTCTGATTTATTGATCACTGATTACTCCTCAGTTTTCTTTGATTTTGCATACTTAAAACGGCCAATCTTGTTTTATCCGTATGACTATGAGATGTACAAAAATGAATTGCGAGGTTTCTATTTGGATTATGAACATGAGCTTCCGGGCGAAATTGTCCATTCGGAAGCAGACATGTTTACTGAGATAGGAAAAATATTGCAAAACGGGGATATGACCAATAATGTCCGTTTCCAGCAATTCTACGACCGTTTTTGTGCAATTGATAGTGGAGACTCATCGCGAAAAGTAGTAGATTATATTGTAAACGCAATTAAGAAGTAGGAAGGTAGTTATGAACGAAACAAAAATAGATCAAGCAGTCGCAAAACGGCGAACGTTTGCCATTATTTCTCATCCGGATGCTGGTAAAACAACGATTACGGAACAATTATTGCTTTTTGGAGGAGTTGTTCGTGAAGCTGGAACCGTTAAAGCCCGAAAATCTGGTAATTATGCAAAGTCAGATTGGATGGAAATTGAAAAGAAACGTGGAATCTCAGTAACTAGTTCGGTTATGCAGTTTGATTACCAAGGAAAACGAATCAATATTCTGGATACGCCAGGACATGAGGATTTTTCCGAAGATACGTATCGAACTTTAATGGCCGTGGATTCCGCTGTCATGGTTATTGATTCTGCAAAGGGAATTGAGCCCCAAACCAAGAAGTTGTTCCAAATTTGTAAAATGAGGGGGATTCCCATTTTTACATTTATGAATAAACTGGATCGAGATGGCCGTGAGCCTTTAGATTTGGTTAATGAATTAGAAGAAGTGTTGGGAATTGATGCTTATCCAATGAACTGGCCAATTGGCATGGGTAAAGGACTACAAGGATTGTATGATCGCTATAACCAGCGAGTGGTTTTATATCGTAAAGATGCACAGGGTAATCAGTATTTGCCACTGGATGCGGAAGGTAAACTCTCAGATAAATATCCACTGACTGAAGATAGTGCTTATCAAGATGCTGAAGGCGATATGGAGCTACTTAGTGAAGCCGGCAATTCATTTGATGAGGCCAAAATTTTATCCGGAGATTTAACGCCTGTTTTCTTTGGTTCGGCGTTAGCTAATTTTGGGGTTAAAACTTTTTTGGACAGTTATTTGAAGTATGCGCCAGCTCCCGCAGCTCATGTGGATCAAGCTGAAGAAAAAATCGAACCAGATGATCCCGAGTTTTCAGGTTTCATTTTTAAAATTCAAGCCAACATGAACCCCAATCACCGGGATCGAATTGCTTTTGTCAGAATTTGTTCAGGGGAATTTGATCGGGGGATGGATGTGACCTTACATCGAACTGGAAAGGTGATTCGTCTTTCAAATTCAACCCAGTTTATGGCTGATGCACGGCATACAGTTGAAAAGGCGGTTGCTGGCGATATTGTCGGGCTATACGATACTGGAAATTTCCAAATTGGTGATACCATTTATTCAGGGAAACATGACGTGCAGTTTGAAAAATTACCACAATTTACACCAGAACTATTTGTGCATGTTGCTGCAAAAAATGTAATGAAGCAAAAATCTTTCCATAAAGGGATTCAACAGCTGGTTCAAGAAGGGGCTGTTCAGCTCTACACAAATTATAATACGGGTGATTATATTTTGGGTGCGGTTGGTCAACTTCAGTTTGAAGTTTTCCAATTCCGGATGTTAAACGAATACCATTCAGAAGTTGTTATGGAACCAATGGGCAAGAAAATTGCTCGCTGGATCGATCCGGAACAACTGGACGAGCGGATGTCTTCTTCACGGAATCTTTTGGTAAAGGACCGTATGGATCAGCCATTGTTCTTATTTGAAAATGAATTTGCAGAACGTTGGTTTAAAGGTAAGTATCCAAAAATTAAGTTAACCGCTAAGCTGTAATTTAAGTTGTTTTATAAGGGCAAATCCAATTTATAACTTGGAATTTGCCCTTTTTTGCGATTCGTTTTTGGTAATTGGAATTTAAAGTTATCTAAAAATCTCTTAAAATACATGGTAAAGGTCTATTAAAAATACCGTTTTTCAGTTATACTTATTTAGTTTATGAACGGCTTTAAAGTTCAAATATCACTGTTGATGTGTAATGGAGGTTCAACTATGAGTCAAGCGTGGCATAAGATCCGTCGGGGATTAAATACTCGGTTTGGATTTTTCTTGTTCGCCGTTATTCTATTTTGTATAAAATCCTATATGGCCTACCAAATGAAATTCAGTTTAGGTGTTCAAGGGCATATGCAAGAACTAATTTTGGCGATTTCGCCAATTGCGACGGCTTTGTTTCTTTTTGGGATTGGTTTATATTTTCGGGGACGCTGGGCTTATTGGTGGATGATTTTAATGGACGCTATCTTATCCACGTGGTTGTTCGCAAATATTTTGTATTACCGAGAATTCTCAGACTTTATTACGTTCAATTTAATCAAGGGATCCGGATCGACATCTGATAACCTTGGTAAAAGTTTAATGGGCATCATGCGTGGAACCGATTTTTTGGTTTTTGTGGATGTGATTTTCCTAATTTTGTTATTACTCGTGCGGTTTATCAAAATTGATACGACCCGGTTCAAATTTCGTTATGCCTTGGCCACCACCGTTTTATCAATTGGTGTGTTTGGCGTAAATTTGGGCATGGCCTATAGTAATCGTTCAGGGTTGTTAACCAGAACATTCGATAATAACTATATTGTGAAGTATCTAGGTTTACAGACATATACGGCGTATGATGCGATCAAAACGTACCAGTACAGTGAACAAAAGTCGAAGGCCTCAGATGATCAACTAAAACCGATTGAGAAGTTCTTGAAAAAACATCATGTATCTTCAAACATCCAGTACAAGGGTGTGGCAAAGGGAAAAAATGTTTTTGTCATCCATCTAGAAAGTTTGCAACAATTTGTTATTGATAAGAAATGGGATGGCCAAGAAATTACGCCTAACTTGAACAAACTGTATCATGAAAAAGATACGTTGAGTTTTGATAACTTCTTTAATCAGGTTGGCCAAGGGAAAACGTCCGATGCTGAAATGATGCTTGAAAACTCTTTGTTTGGGTTGGCAGAGGGTTCCGCCATGGTTATGGATGGAACTAGCAATACTTTTCAAAGTATGCCGGCTATTTTAGATCAAAATGGCTATTCGACCGCTTCGTTCCATGGGGACGTGCCGAGTTTCTGGAACCGAGATAATGCTTATAAATCATTTGGTTATCAATATTTCTTTAGTAAAGAGTATTACAAGATCAAACCAGGATATGTCAGTGGTTACGGTATGAAAGATAAGATTTTCTTGAAGGATGCCATGAAGTACGTGGAACAACTTCCGCAACCGTTCTATGCAAAATTAATTACCGTTTCAAACCATTATCCATATTTGATTTCTAAAAAAGATGCATCAATTAAAGAATGGGATACTGGGGATCCAACGGTCGATCCGTATGTTCAGACTGCGCATTATTTGGACCAATCAATTGGTGAATTGATCAGCTATTTGAAGAAGTCTGGTTTAATGAAGAACAGTATGCTGGTCTTGTATGGTGATCATTACGGAATCTCAAACAACCACAAAGCAGCCATTGCTAAAATTCTTGGTTTAAAACAAATCGATAACTACAATTTGGCCATGTTCCAAAAGGTACCGTTCATGATTCATATGACCGGACTGAAGGGCGGTATTAACCATACTTATGGGGGCGAAATTGATGTAATGCCAACGTTAACAAATCTTTTGGGAATTAAAGACCCAGGGGCCATTCAATTTGGGCAAGATTTGTTGTCGAAGGATCGCAATCAAATTGTTGCCTTCCGTGATGGGGACTTTGTTTCACCGAAGTATACTAAGTATGGCAATGACTTGTACTTTACAAAGATGGGACAACAAATCACAGATAAAACTGCAACTGAAAAGAAAGAAGTTGCCAAGATTCAAACTTATGTCAATAAAGAATTATCCTTATCTGATTCGGTTATCAACGGTGATTTACTCCGATTCTCTAAGCATTCTTGGTTTAAGACGGTTGATAAAACTAAGTATAATTACAAGAAATCAGCTGGTCTTAAGGAATTGAGTAAAGCACAGGAAAAAGAGCCAACAAGTTTACTGAAGAAAAATAAAGGTAAATCAACCTTAGATCTTTATAAAACAGATGCACCAGAACTGGAGTCTGAAGATTCAAGTAGCAGTAGCTCTTCATCTTCATCTTCATCTTCATCAGCATCATCCTCTTCTTCATCTAAATAACGTTATGTATAAGAAACTCATGGTTAAACGATTAATTTCGTTCAACCATGAGTTTTTTTGTAAATTAAGCTTTTTTGGTAGATGCAGCCTTGGTGTCAGCCACATTTTCAACGGTTAGTTCAATGTTGCCATCAGCAATCTTAGCTACAAGATTTTTTGCATCTGGATGGTCCAAATAATAATCAGCAATTCGATCTTCAATCTGTTCTTGAATTACTCGACGAAGTGGACGAGCACCCATCTTTGGATTGTAACCTAACTCAACTAATTTCTCTTCAACTGGTTCTGTCACATGCACATGTAAGCCTTGAACAGCTAACATCTGATTGACATTGCCAATCATTAAGTCAACAATTTTCATTAAGTTTTCCTTGGTGAGTGAATTAAATTCAACAATATCGTCAAAACGATTCAAGAATTCAGGTTTGAAGTAATTACCTAACTTATCCAAAACTGAGTGGGTTGTGCCTTTTGCTGCAGCACCAAAGCCAACGTCAGCTTCAACGTCACCGGTTCCGGCGTTAGAGGTCATGATAATAATTGTATCCTTGAAACTAACAGTCCGGCCTTGAGAATCCGTCAAACGACCATCATCTAGAATTTGAAGGAACATATGCATGACATCTGGATGAGCCTTTTCAATTTCATCAAGCAAGATCAAACTATATGGGTAACGACGAACTTGCTCAGTCAACTGACCGGCTTCTTCATAACCAACATAGCCAGGAGGCGAACCGATCAATTTAGAAATTGAATGTGGCTCCATGTATTCACTCATATCAAAACGAATCATTGAATCCTCTGAACCAAATAGTTCGTTTGCTAATTGCTTAGCTAATTCAGTTTTACCAACCCCAGTGGGGCCAACAAAGAGGAAGGAACCAATTGGTCGGCCAGTACCATTCAAACCGATTCGGTTTCGACGAATGGCGCGAGCAATTTTTTCAACGGCTTCATTTTGACCAATAACCTTAGCACGTAAATCTTCACCAAGATTTTGTAGTTGTTCCTGTTCACGTTTTTGTAACTCGCCAACCGGAATATCCGTTTTTTCTTCGATGATCTGTTCCATATCTTTATCAGTCACTGTTGGAATTTCACTCTGGTTAGTTGCGCCAGACTTAGTTTTTTCTAGTTTATTAACTTGGTCACGATAATAAGCGGCCTTTTCATAATCTTCGGCCTTTAAGGCGTCTTGTTTGTATTTTTCAGCATTGTCAATCTTTTGCTGAATGGTAGTTGGATCTACGGTATTAATCGTGAGGTTCTTTTTAGATCCCGCTTCATCAAGCAAGTCGATTGCCTTATCTGGTAGGAAGCGATCTTGAATATAGCGCTTAGAAAGCTTTGCTGCAGCCTTGATCGCGTCATCTGTGTAATGTACATGGTGGTAATCTTCGTATTTCTTTTGAATTCCCTGTAAGATACGAATTGATTCTTCCACACTAGGTTCGTCAACCTGAACTGGTTGAAGGCGACGTGCTAAAGCAGCATCTTTTTCAATATCCCGGTACTCATTTAAAGTAGTGGCACCAACGAGTTGAAAATCACCTCGTGCCAATGCTGGCTTCAAAACGTTACCAGCATCCATACCACCTTCAGCATTCCCAGCACCAACAATTTCGTGAATTTCATCAATAAAGACGATCATGTCTTTATTATTTTCAACTTCTTTCATAAGTTGTTGCATGCGTTGCTCAAATTGACCACGAATTCCAGTACCTTGTACTAATGAAACGACATCCAAACGGACAATTTGTTTGTTGATTAATTTTTGAGGGACGTCACCAGCGACAATTCGTTCAGCTAAACCTTCCACAACGGCTGTTTTACCAACGCCGGCTTCACCAATTAAAGCGGGATTATTTTTAGTACGGCGATTTAAAATTTCAATAACCCTTGAAATTTCTGAATCACGCCCAATCACGGGGTCAATTTTTCCCTTTTTAGCCAGCTCAGTTAAATTCAGACCATATTGATCTAACAAACCACCTTTGCCATTACGTTGGTTACCACCGTTATTACCGGTAGGACCGCTTGGTTGAGTGGGGGGAACTTGCTGGTTTAATCCTTGTGGGTTTTCAACATTTCCGTTTTGCATTGCGCGGAAAATGTCATCTAAATTCCCAAATCCAAATGGGTCTTGTGCCATGTTTGCGGCACCTCCATTTCCTAAGTTATTTCCTTCTTGCTGTTTTAGAAGTTGATAGCAATTTTGACAAAGATTAATCTGCATCCGTTGTCCATTGACATTGGTATACAAATGAATCGTTGCTTCGTTCTTATGACAATTTTGACATAACATTTTGCTGACTCCTTTCAAAGAATCAAGGTCAAAAATGTTTGACCAACTTTGACCATGACCATATTATAACGCGCCGAAAAAATTGTGCAAGCAATTTGTATCGAAAAATAACTATCTTCGAATCTACTTGTAAGGCGTTTTTGTAGGTTCAAAAACTAGTTTAGCACTTTGACATATAGAGTGCCAATATTTGAACTTTGTATCGTTTTCAGCTAAACTGAGTTTACTTTATAAAGGCAGGTGATCAAATGGCACGAGATTTTTCGAATTTATTGGAACAGCTCAGACAAGGAACAATTAAAGAATTAACGGTTGAACCAGATGAATTTTCAGAATTTCAACCTATCTATATGAAGTATGATCAGCGAAAACGCGTAATTGGATCGGCTCAACGAAATGGGAAAGTAGTTTATCACTTTGAAACTCATGAAAACGGTGAACATTAATTTCACTTTTATTCGTGAAAGGGCTTGTAAAAATTTCGAGAAATTGCTATCATCAATGGGAAAGGCTGATTAATTGTTAGTAAGATGAATGCTATGTTCGTTTTATAACTTAAAAAGAAAGCCCTTACTAAACTTATATTTTTAAAGGAGATCGATTTATAATGGAAACACGAGACTTTCATATTATTGCAGAAACAGGTATTCACGCACGTCCAGCTACTTTATTAGTACAGGCAGCAAGCAAATTTAACGCTGATGTTAAGTTAACTTACAAAGACAAATCAGTTAACTTGAAGTCTATCATGGGTGTTATGTCATTAGGTGTTGGTCAAAACGCTGATGTGACCGTATCTGCTGATGGCGATGACGAAAAAGAAGCTATTGAAGCTCTTGCAGATACAATGAAAAAGGAAGGACTTTCTGACTAATGGCAAAACAATTGAAGGGAATTGCTGCCAGTGATGGCGTTGCAATTGCGAAAGCATATATGCTTGTCGACCCTGATCTGTCATTTGATAAGAAAACAATTGATAATCCAGATGCTGAGATTAAACGTCTTCAAGACGCTTTAGACGCATCTAAAGCAGAACTAGAGTTAATTAAGAGTAAAGCTGCTAAAAGCCTTGGTGAAGAAGAAGCCGAAGTTTTTGAGGCCCACATTACGATTCTCTCAGATCCAGAATTGATTGGTAATATTGAAGACAAGATCAAGAATGACAGCGTTAATGCTGAACAAGCATTAAAAGATGTCACTGATGGTTTTATTGAAACTTTTGAAGCAATGACTGATAATCAGTACATGCAAGAACGTGCCGGAGACATTCGTGACGTGACAAAGCGTGTCTTGAGTCATTTATTAGGGGTTGAATTACCTAACCCAGCTTTGATTGATTCAGAAGTTGTAGTCGTCGCTCATGATTTAACACCAAGTGATACTGCTCAGTTGGATCGTAAGTTTGTTAAGGGATTCATTACAGATATTGGTGGCCGAACATCACATTCTGCAATTATGTCCCGTACTTTGGAAATTCCAGCTATTGTTGGAAGTGAAAAAGCAACAACAGATATTAAAGCTGGCGATACCGTTGTGATTGATGGGATGCATGGACTGGCACTCGTTAACCCAGATGCTGATGAAGTTGCAAAATATCAAAAAATGCAAAAAGACTTTTTGGCTCAAAAAGCTGAATGGGAAAAACTTCGTGATGAAAAGACATCGTCGAAGGATGGCGTTCATTTTGATTTAGCAGCTAATATTGGTACCCCTGATGACATCAAAGGTGTTATTGATAATGGTGCTGAAGCTGTTGGCTTGTTCCGTTCTGAGTTTTTGTACATGGATTCAAGCGAACTACCAACTGAAGACGACCAGTTTGAAGCTTACAAACAAGTTGTTTCAGGAATGAACGGCAAACAAGTTGTTATTCGGACCATGGATATTGGTGGAGACAAGCAATTGCCATACTTACCACTTCCGGACGAAATGAACCCATTCTTGGGTTATCGTGCTATCCGAATTAGCTTGGATCGGACAGATTTGTTCCGAACACAATTACGAGCTTTGTTGCGAGCATCTGCTTACGGTAAACTTGCAATCATGTTCCCAATGATTGCAACTGTTGCTGAATTTAAGAAAGCTAAAGCAATTTTTGAAGATGAAAAGCAAAAGATGGTTAAGGCTGGAACTAAGATCGGTGATAACATCCAAGTTGGTATGATGATGGAAATCCCTGCTGCCGCTATGATTGCTGACAAGTTAGCTAAATATGTTGACTTCTTCAGTATTGGTACAAACGATTTGATTCAATACTCATTTGCTGCAGATCGTGGTAATGAAAAAGTTTCATATTTGTATCAACCATATAATCCATCCCTATTGCGTCTTATTAAAAACACAATTGATGCTTCTCACAAAGAGGGCAAGTGGACTGGTATGTGTGGTGAAATGGCCGGCGACCAAACTGCTGTTCCAATTTTAATGGGACTTGGTTTGGACGAATTCTCAATGAGTGCAACTTCAGTTTTGAAGACTCGTTCATTGATGAAACGCTTGGACACCAAAGAAATGAAGAAATTAGCCGATAAGGCCGTTACTGAAGCAGAAACTAACGACGATGTCATCAAACTCGTTAACGATGCAATTAAGTAACAAAATTTAGTTTTAGATAAGTCTCTGGGGATCTTTAAATCCTTGGAGATTTTTTTGTTATACTAAAAATGATTAACAAAAATGGAGTTGAAAGTATGAAGTTTGAAACGAGCGATCTAGTGACGTTGGATTATTCAGATGAGGGAACAGGGCAGCCCGTAGTTTTTTTGACGGGATTTGGTGGCTCAAAGGAAATCTGGCATCAACAAAAAAAGTTGTTATTGCAGCGTGGTCTTCGAGTTGTGAGGCTAGATTTTCGAAATCAAGGTTTGTCGCAGCATGTTAATTGGGGATTACGTATTTCTAGATTAGCAGCAGACGTTCATGAATTGTGTGTGTTGTTGAAATTGACCGACTTCATCTTGGTTGGAAATTCAATGGGTGGGGCAACGATTTATGCTTATCTTTCTTTGTTTGGTCCTGTGAACGTGCACAAAATTGTCATAGTTGATCAGCCGCCGAAAATGATTAATGAAAGTGATTGGCAGTTTGGGTTTAAAAATTTAACTTGGCAAAATTTCAAAGATCGTTTGAAGCAACCTTTAGGTCCGTCAACTTTCAAACATATTGATGATGACACATTTGCATTAGTCAAGAAAGTGACGGAGAGTTATCCGTTTGACTCAAAGCTTGATTATCCGTTGTTACTAAATCATGCTGTTCAGGATTGGCGGGATGTGATTAAAAGAATGTCAATTCCGATGCTTTTAGTTGTTGGACAGCAGAGTCCTTACTTTGATTATCATTTTAGTGATGAGATTCAAAAGATGAATGGTACAATCAAAACGGCAATGGTTGAAAAAAGTGGTCATATTGTGATGGCTGAGCAATCAGAAAAATTTAATCAACTGTTATGGCAATTTATAGGTAATTAAGAGCTACAAGAGAGTTGTTTGCATAACGCGTATGAAACCAATATAATTAAACTTGATTAAGTTTATAGTTTTTTGGGGAGGATACTTGTGAATATAGGAATTTTTACAGATACATATTACCCACAGGTTAGTGGTGTCGCGACCTCGATTAAGACCTTGAGGGAGCAGCTCGAAAAACAGGGGCATCAAGTCTATATTTTTACAACGACAGATCCTAAAGTAGACAAAAATGTGTACGAAAGAAATATTTTTCGTTTTGCAAGTATTCCTTTCGTTTCTTTTACTGACCGAAGAATAGCTGTAAGTGGTTTGTTCAAGGCCTATCAAGTTGCAAAAGAATTAAATTTAGATATTGTTCATACACAGACTGAATTTTCACTAGGCTGGATTGGTAAGTTTGTAGCTAAAAATTTAAAAATTCCATGTGTGCATACGTATCACACAATGTATGAGGACTATTTACACTACGTGGCGAATGGGCATTTGTTACGCCCTTATCATGTTAAACAAGGTACGCGAGCTTTTTGTTATCATTTAACGGGAGTTGTAGCGCCGAGCGAACGAGTGATAAAAACGTTAAACGGTTATGGTGTTAAAGCACCTATTCGTGTGATTCCGACAGGTGTTAATGTGAATCATTATGCCCAACATGAAGAAATTGATTGGCGAGAGAAATATGGTTTTCCTAAAAAAAAGAAAATTTTACTTTCTTTAAGTCGATTAGCTTATGAAAAAAATATTCAAGAAGTTATTAAAACCTTCCCGCAAATTTTAAAAGCAGTTCCAGATAGTTTGTTAGTTATCGTGGGTGACGGCCCAGCACGAGAAAGCTTGGAACTGCAGACTAAGAATTTGGGGATTACTGATCATGTGCGGTTTACCGGCGAAATTGATAATGACATTGTGTACCGTTACTATCAAATGGCAGACCTGTTTGTATCCGCCTCAGATTCTGAATCGCAGGGTTTAACCTATATTGAAGCGTTGGCGGCTGGACTAAAGGTGGTCGTCAAATCTAGCCCTTATACGGATCAGTTATTGGATGATCCATCACTGGGAGTGACTTTCGAAACGGAAAAACAATTTGTGCATTTTGCGGATAATTACTTAAATCATCCGGTTAGTTTTGAAGATCCTGAGCCTCGGGAACGCAAACTTTATGATATATCGGCGGATCATTTTGGTAAGCAAATTGTAGATTTTTATAAAGATTCATTAGTGCTGTATGCAGATCGAGAAGAGTCTTCAAGCTTTTCTGACTAAGGGGGAAAAGATTTGCGAATTAATATGTTCTCTTCAGCAACAAAAGTTAAAGGACAAGGTGTCGGTAGTGCTTATGAGGAATTAATTTCATTACTGAAAACACATTTTCCCGACGAGTTTAAAATTAGTATTAATAAATATGGACGTTCTGAGATTAGTCATTACCATACGATTGATCCTCAATTTTATTTGTCGACGTTTATGCCAGGCAGGGGTAGGAAAATAGGTTATGTCCATTTTTTGCCCGAAACAATAGAAGGTAGTTTAAAAATTCCTCAACCATTTCGAGGGATTTTTTACAAGTATATAATTGCATTCTATAAACGGATGGATCATATTGTGGTGGTTAATCCAACGTTTATTCCCAAATTAACTGCATATGGAATTCCAGAAGAAAAAATAAGCTACATTCCCAATTTTGTGCACAAAAGCGAGTTTTATGAGATGAGTTCTGAAAAAAAACAAGCGTTGCGAAGGCAAATGCATATAGAACAAGATAAGTTTGTTATTTTGGGAATTGGTCAAGTCCAGGAACGTAAAGGGGTTAAGGATTTTATTAAGCTTGCAAAAAATAATCCGGATCTCCACTTTATATGGGCAGGGGGGTTCTCTTTCGGCAGAATGACAGATGGTTATGCGGATTTGAAAAAAGTTGTGGATAATCCACCGGCCAATTTGAAGTTTACAGGAATTATTGATCGTTCAGAGTTAGTCAACTATTATAACGTGGCCAATTTGTTTTTGTTGCCATCGTATAATGAACTGTTTCCAATGTCCGTACTAGAGGCATTTAGTTGTGGGACCCCAGTTTTATTACGGGATTTAGATCTTTATCATGCAATAATTGAGGGGTACTATGCGCCGGCAAAGGATGTTAGTGAAATGCAAGCACAAATTAGTTATCTTACTAAGAATACTGATGCATTAAAGACATTACACGAGAAATCTAATGAAGCCTCAGCACAATATTCAGAGGAACATTTAGCCAATATTTGGCACGGCTTTTATATGCGTCAGGCAAGAGAGGGCTAGAGTAATGTCCAAGAGAAATAAAATTGTGTTGATATTTATGTTAATTCTGGGTATTGGTATATTTGGATTTTCATTACGGAATATTAATCTCAATCATTTACTACATGACATTGTTCACATTCATGTGCAATGGTTATTGGTGGCGATAGGTTGCATGCTGCTTTATTTTGGAATTGAAGCTGTCATTACGCGAATGTTTGTGGTTAGTAACGGAGACCGTTTTTCTTTTCGGGATGCAATTCGGATTCCACTAATTGAACAGTTGTTTAACGGCATTACGCCTTTTTCGTCAGGAGGCCAACCGGCACAACTTGTGGCATTAATGCAAAGTGGGGTTGAGGCTGGCAGAGCAAGTTCTGTCCTTTTGATGAAATTTGTGGTATTTCAAGCTATGATAGTGATTAACTTTATGTTTAGTTTACTGATTGGCTTTGATTATATTGCGGCAAAGATGAGTTATCTGTCTTTGTTTGTTGTGTTTGGTTTCTTGATTCATTTTGCAGTCATCATCGGTTTATTGTTAGTCATGTACTGGCATGGATTTACAAAAAAACTGATTAGTTGGATTATGATACCGGTTGGATGGTTTGTAAAAGAAGATCGGTATGCTAAGTGGAAAGTTTCTTTGGATGAGAAGGTAGACACTTTTTATTTGGAAAGCGTCCGTATAAAATCGCAGTGGAAACTGTTGATTAAAATTTTTATAATGACTTTCTTTCAACTTCTCTTTTACTACTTAGTGCCGTATTATATTATGTTGTCTTTGGGATATACAGGTATAAATGTCATTATGGTCACATCCTTACATGTTTTGATTGTCATGGTTATTTCTATTTTTCCTATTCCAGGTGGTTCAGGTGGGGCGGAATATAGTTTTGATGTTTTGTTCTCTAGTTTTATTCATAGTAATAGTAAATTAGTTTTAGCCATGATGATTTGGCGATTATTAACTTATTACTTTGGCATGTTTGGTGGTATGTTTGCTTTAGTGACTAAACCAGATAAATTAAATCGAACGATTGTAAAAAAATTATGAAGTGAATTTTTAACCGTATTTCTAAGTGGAAGTGCGGTTTTTCTTATGTTTCCAAAAAAAGTTTTAATTAGTTTTGTTCAGGCTTATCAAGGGATTTGAACGCTGATTTATAAAAAAATGGGATTTTTGACTTGACCAAGTGATGAATAGTTGATATGATATTCAAGGTCGTTTTTGAGAGGCACAGCTTCTTGTAATGACAATCAAATGTTTTTTAAAAGTTGAAATTGGTTGTTGACTTTTAGAAAAACTGATGATAAAGTTAAATAGTTGCGT
>NZ_DOEM01000005.1:0-29986 GCF_003533255.1 Pediococcus sp. | reverse complement strand
AGGATGTTTGACAGAGACCCAAATTTGGTCATGAATTACCAGATGAAGAGATCATGTTAATGGCAATGCAGATTCAAAGAATATTGAAATGAGAAAAGCATCTTGCACTATGACTGAGTAAAAGGCGTCATAGGCAAGATGCTTTTTAGATTTGCTTAGCTTTAATAAAAACTGTTTTTACATATAATACACAGTAATCTTTTCCGAATAGTCCTTTGCCAGAGTTTCCATCACTAGATGGGCCTTATCAAGTGCTTCTTCTGCTGTTTCGAAAACAGTATACTTGATTGTCCCATTCATATTAAGCGATGTGTGACGTCCGGCTACCAGAATTTGAATAGCTAATCCGGGTAATTTTAAGTCCATAACTTTCATTTTTTCCATATATTTGTTTAAATTCCTCGTCGTTTTATAAATTGTGGGGTTTTTAGTTTTTACAACATTGCCTTATCTCGCAACGTATCCTTATAGACATCCTCCATATCCAAAACATTAAAATGGTAATCTTCGGGATTCATTGTCCGGAATACTTGATAAGCAATTCGGATCAAAATTTCCCGGCAGTTTTGATATTCGGATGTTTCTAAATCAGGAGAACGTGGGATCCGTGTGGCGAGGTAGCTATCAATCGGCAAAAGGTGTACCTCACCATTAAATTGGCCGACTAGATATTTTGTGAGATCCAACTGGAAATCATAATAGCGGCGAACCATTTCGAGTTTGCGGTGGAAAGTTTTGAAATCAACTCGTACATTCAATCGATAGCCACCATCAAACACTATATATATCCGTTTTTCGTCTGCCGGATCTTTATAAATGTCTTTCATATGGTGCACGGCCACCCAATGAGTGGAGTCTTTGACAGGGCCACCAGTTGGAGCAAATTGAATGCTACCTAGAACGTAGGGCCAACATCTGTTTACAGAAAGTTGGCGACCCATGGCTTGCATCAGCAGAAAATTAGCCTCTTTTGACCGTGCGTATCGGTTAATTAGTTTCTTAGTCGTCATTTTAGTCTTGTGAATACCGCGATGGGCATCAAAAACGATGCTGTTGTAATCGGTACTCCAGTGTGAGGTGTCGTGGATGTAGAATGTTGTCTCGCTGCAAATATCTGTCTGATCGATAGTTTGCGCCATGTCTGCGATCTGTTCAAACCGACTAATTGTTCGCCGTTCAATAACCTCTTGCAATTCGTTTAACTTCTCCAAATGGATTGTATCCAACTTAACCACTCCTTATATTATTAATAATGAAAACTGTAAAAATATAACATTTATAGAGCTTATCACACTTTAAAAATCTGTGTAGTCGGAAGTCAGACATTTAAAATGCGAAATTCTTGGCATTTGATGAGAATGGAAGAAAAGAAAGCGAATGCAAAGAATTACTTGGTAAGGGCTTAACTAGGCTTGATATTAGGCGAGTTAACGCTTTTATATGTGAAAAGTTATGGTTGGTAAATTTTTTTGAATTTTTTTGAAAAAACTTTCAATTAAATTATTTCTCATCACATTAAGTAATGCGAACAAACCCAAAAAGCAGTCGGTCATGAGATACAGTCGATTTCTGCATGTTAAAGAAATTTTATGAATTGAGAAGTAAAAAAGATTGCACAATAATGAAAGCGTAATCAATAAAGACGAGGTGTTAAAAATGGATTTGAAACAGTTAAAGGATTTTCCGCCAAATTTTTTATGGGGTGCAGGTATTTCGTCATTCCAGGCAGAAGGTGATTGGCGAAAAAATGGACAAGGAAGATCAGTTATTGAATACACAAGAAAAGAAAAAAATACTACAAATTTTGAAGCTGGTGTTGATTTCTACCATCATTACAAAGAAGATATTAAACTAATGAAAGAGATGGGATTGCGAGCATTCCGAATCTCCATATCATGGACACGTATTTTTCCGAATGGTAAGGGTAAAGTTAATAGATCCGGTGTTGAATTTTACCATTCTGTAATTAACCAGCTAAAAGAAAATCATATTGAGCCTATTGTGACAATGTATCATTTTGATTATCCCCAGGCTCTGATTGATGAGTACGGAGGATGGCTTGACAGAAGAAGCATCAAGATGTGCAACACATCAAAAAGGAAAATATCGGCCTGATTGAGGTTATGGGGCGAGCTATTTTGCCGGCGCGCTTGAAGACTGAATTGCAGGAAGTGGAACGCTACTTGTTAAACCAACCGAACGAAATGAAAGCTTACCATCAAAAATGGGCTGATCATTTAAAAGCCAAACACGATTTCACGACGGCTAATGTCGAACAGATTGTGGATCAAGAAGTGGGGCACGTGTTTTTGCGCGTCTTGGAGGATGCTGGAATTTTCAAGCGCACTTCAGATGGGCAAGCAGGGTTTAAGCAGTTTATTCAAAAAGTTAATGCAACCAACTGAGCTAATTCAGTTAGTAGGTAAAGGCCACATGGAAGTGGTCATTTTTTTGGTGAAAATTGAAAGCCCTTTACTCGTTGAAATACCTAAAAAATGTTAAAATTAGGATGTTAAATAATATGCAATTGGGGGAATTTTAAGATGAGCGAAAGCCGCTTAGATCCAAAACGATTTTCAAAAATATTAGTTGGGGTTGATGATTCCCCAGATGCCCAGTTGGCGTTTCGGTTTGCGATGAACCGTGCCAAACAAGACAATGCCGAACTCGATATTGTATCCATTTTAGAACAGGATGATATCAATATTTATCAGGCATTGAACAAGGATTACATTTTAGACAAACGTGATGAGCTCGAGAAACATTTACAGGGTTATCGCAAAATTGCGGAAGAATTTGGGATTCGCAAGGTTGAAACCTACACTGCTGAAGGTGATGCCGGTGAAACGATTGTAAAAGACGTGATTCCGCATGTTAATCCGGATTTGTTAGTTATTGGTTCTTCTTCTAAGTCCGGAGTTGCCCGCTACTTTGGTAGTCAGGCTTCCTATATGGCAAAGTATTCACCAGTTTCTGTATTGGTTATTCGTTAGTTTAAGAGCGCTTGAATTTTAGTTTGTAAGTAGTTAGAATGATTATTAGAAGCAAATAATTCTAAAAGAAGGCTTAAAATAATGGCAAAGCAAGTTTATAACGATTATTTTTTTGATGAGCCAGCATGGAATACGCATGATGGCGGATATGTGCCGCTTGAAGAGCCGACGACACCGCAACGAAAGCTGCATGTACCAGCAGTTTTGCAGCCTGATAAGGAAACCGACACGGATATGTATTACACCGTGACGGCCGAAGAGGGTGAAACGCAATTATTACCTGGTCCGAAAACGAAGACCTGGGGTTATAACGGCAGTTTGTTAGGCAAAACGATTATCTTCAAACGAGGCAAGACTATTCATATCACGTTGAAAAATGATCTCCATGAACTGACTACCTTTCACTGGCATGGTTTAAATGTGCCAGGGCCATATATTGATGGCGGCTGTCATGCACCTGTTTATCCAGGTGAATCCAGTGACATTGAATTTGTCTGCAATCAGCCAGCGGCAACACTTTGGCTTCATGCGCATCCATGCCCATCGACTGCCCAACAGGTATGGCATGGTTTAGCGACTCCGGTGGTTGTTCAAGACGATGTGGAAGCCAAATTACCTTTACCACGCAATTATGGCGTAGACGACTTTCCGCTAGTTTTGCAAGACCGCAATTTTCACGAAGATAATCAGTGGGATTATAAAGCTGATTACGATCCCGATGGTGTTCAGGGTAAAACGCCAATGATCAACGGGACGATCAATCCTTATGTTGATGTGACAACTCAACGTGTTCGCTTACGCGTGCTGGATGGTGCTAACCGGCGTGAATTCCGTCTCCATTTTAATGATGGCTTAGAGTTTGCCCAAGTGGCTTCTGATGGTGGTATTATGCCAGAGCCCGTCTATTTCACTAAAGTCATGATGACTTGTGCTGAACGGGATGAGTTTATTGTTGATTTCGGCAAGTATCACGATGGCGGTGAAGTAGTGTTAATGTCAGATGATGTGCCGTTGGTTCATTTCCGGATTCATCAATTTGCTAAAGATGAGACGAAATTGCCAGACCATTTGGTTGATGAGCCTGATTTGCCCGTTACACCAGGGACTGAAACACGCCATGTGGTGATGTCTGGAATGGACGAAGAAGTTGCAATTGATGGCAAGAAGTTTAATATGCAACGTATTGATGCCCGGCAAAAAGTTGGTGATGTCGTTTTATGGGATGTGACCAATACCAACGATATGGTGGGGGGCATGATTCATCCTTTCCATATTCACGGAACTCAATTTTTGGTCGTTTCCAGAAATGGGCATGCGCCATATCCAAACGAGTATGGTTGGAAGGATACGGTAAGTGTCAATCCAGATGAACATGTTCAGATTAAAGTGCGATTTGAGTACACCGGTGTTTACATGTATCATTGTCATATTATTGAACACGAAGATGGCGGCATGATGGCGCAGATTGAATCGTATGATCCAGACCATCCAAAGACCTATAAATTGATGGATATGGACACCTTGATGAATGCTTTCGCTAAGGAAAACAACATTGAGCCAAAAGATTTGTGGCTCGGTGGCATGGGATCCTATGAAAAAATGGGCATGAAGATGTAAGGCTAAAGAAGTTAAGTATTTCAAATGAAAAGCTCGTAAAACTTTCATAGAGAGTTTTACGAGCTTCTTTGCAATCGTTGACAAAATTAAAATATAATTGTATAGTGTGCTTGTTTGAGTAAACGATTACTCTTAATTATTAAGAAAAGAAGGTGAAATCTTGAACTACAAGCTGTCTATAAAAGAAATTGCAAAATTAACGGGGGTTTCAACGGCCACAGTTTCGAGAGTTATCAATAATAATGGTCGTTTTTCTGAGAAAACCAGAAAGAAAGTTCAGAATGTAATTGAAAAGTATAATTATGAGCCTAATCGAGTGGCCAAGAGTTTACGTATTAAAAAGTCAAATACTGTAGGAATTGTTGTGCCAGATATTACTAATTCGTTTTTTTCAAGTACGGTCCAACAAATCGAGGCTTATTTGTTTGAAAAAGGGTATTCTACAATTATTTGTAATACTGCGCACGATCAAGAAAAAGAGACAAAGTATTTGAAAATTTTGGAAAGTGAAATGGTAGATGGTATCATCATTATTTCTGGCGCAATAAACTTTCAAACAACTGAATTACATAGCAAGTTACCTTTAGTTTGTATAGATCGAAATCCAAACGATAATGATATTTTATTTGTAGGATCCGACCATTATGCTGGGGCCGTTCTTGCAACTAAGTATCTGTTAAAAAAAGTTAATGATATAACCCTTATTCGTTCTGAACGACAATCAGTATCTTCGCTGGAAAGGCATCGTGGATTTCAAGCTACGGTGAAAGAATATCAGAATGTCCATGCGGAAAGCTTTATTTATGGTGGAGATGATCGCCAACTAAAAGTATTTTTAAGTAAAAAAATGGGGATTCATAGACCTTTTGGAATTTTTGCGAATAGTGATGAATTGGCTGCAACGATTCTGTTACAGGCACATTTATTGAATATTAAGGTACCAGAGGAAATGAGATTAGTTGGTTTTGATGATGCCCCAATTGCCAAAGTTTGTTATCCTCAACTGACAACTGTTCAACAAGATGAAGAGCAGATTGCCAAATTAGCCTGCAATCAATTAATAGACCTAATGAATCATATTACAATAAAGAACAAAACAACTATTAAAATACCAGTTAAACTGATTATTAGAGGAACTGCCTAGTTTTTTTTATTGGTTGAGTAATCGATTACCCAAATTAACAAATAAATTAAAAAATAGAAATGAGGTTTTTGATAATGAACTTAATTAATCCTTCAATGATGTGTGCAAATTTTGCGGATTTGGCAAATGAAGTTAAAAAATTAGAAGACGCAGGAATTGATATGTTTCATATGGACATTATGGATGGGCAATTTGTACCAAATTTTGGAATGGGACTGCAGGACTATGAATTAATAGGACGCATAGCGACAAAGCCACTTGATGCACATTTAATGATTGTAAATCCAGAAAAATATGTAAAATTGTTTTCAGATTTGGGCGCTAGTTTAATGTATATACACCCAGAAGCAGACGAACATCCAGCTAGAACAATTGATACTGTTCATAATTTAGGTAAGAAGGCCGGAATAGCTATTGATCCAGATACGTCGATCGAAACGGTGAGGGAACTATTACCATTGGTGGATGCCGTTTTAGTTATGACTGTGAATCCGGGATTTGCGGGACAAAGTTTTTTGGATTTTGTATTACCAAAACTAACCGAGATTTGTAGACTGCAAACCAAGTATAGCTATGTAGTTGGAGTAGATGGCGCCATTTCACCAAAACGTATTCAGGAATTAAGCAAGCTAGGTGTAAAGAATTTTATTGTTGGTACTTCGTCCTTATTTGGTAAAAATAAAGAATATAAAGCCATCGTTCGGGAATTAAAACAACTTTAGCCTAGAAAAAATAGGGTTTGGCGTTACCTAATTGATTATTTTTGTGATATTCAATAAAAGCTATTTATTTTTTTTGCTCAAAATGAAAAAAGATGAATATATTTGGCATAATGTGGTTGCGAATGAATAAATATGGTGCTATACTGAATTTGTCAAATAAATGGGAGGGATTACAATATGAAATTAGCAACAAGAATTAATTCGTTTTTACCAGTTAGCGATAATGATTTAGGAAAGGTTTTTAAGAAGTTCAAATCACTTGGGTTGAATTACGTAGATTTAAACTATCCGGAACATGTAAAGGGTATTTCATCCGATAAAATGAAAGCGCTTCTTAGCAACAATGATCTTCAGTTAAATGGTGTGGCTCTCAGATTTAAGGAAGATTACATCAGTGGAGAAATTGGTAACCCTAATCAAGCTATTGCAGATAAAGGATTACAACTTTGCAAGGATGCGGCAGATTACTGTCGCGCTGTTGGTGGCCACGTTGTAACAGTCTGGTTAGCACATGATGGATTTGATTATAATTTTCAGATTGATTATACAAATGTTTGGGCACAACTGGTTAAAGCATTTCAAGCAATGGCAGATTATGCACCAGATTTAAGATTTAGCATTGAGTATAAACCGTTTCAACCAAGAGCATATGCGTTCATTGACAGTATGGGCGTTACAGGAATGATGTTAAGTGAAATTAATCGAAAAAATGTAGGGGTCACTTTAGATTATTGCCACATGTTAATGAAACACGAAAACCCAGCAATGGCAGCAGATATTTTTGGTGGTCGTAAACAGCTCTTCGGAATTCATTTGAATGACGGATATGGAATGAATGATGATGGCTTAATGATTGGAACTGCGAGCCCATTTAAAACACTTGAATTCTTGTATTATCTTAAAAAGCATTCATATGGTGGAATGATTTACTTTGACACATTCCCTGTAATTGAGGGAGCTACTGATGAATGTGAACAAAATATCAAGATGATTAAATATCTTGAATCCCGAATTGACCAAGTAGGTTTAAGCGAAATTCAAAAAGTGATCGATAAAAATGATGCAATTGAGGCACATAAATTATTGATGAAGTTTTTAAATAATAATCCTGCATGACAATTTAGCTAATAACAATATGAGGAGTGAACAAACATGAGTATGGACTTTAAGCAAGGTGCCAAGGATATTTTGAAAAATATCGGTGGCGCAAAGAATGTTGGAAATATGAGTCATTGTGCAACGAGATTACGATTGAACCTGGTGGATCGTTCTCTTGCAGATGATGAAAAAGTTGCAGCAATTCCTGGTGTTTTAAATGTTGTATATAAAGCCGGTCAATATCAGATATTAATTGGTACCGAAGTCCCTAAACTGTATGCAGAATTTGAAAAGCAAGTTAATATCGAGCGGGGAGATGCACCTGCAGAATTAACTGAAGATCAGGAGAAAGCTGCTAAGGGGAGCATTATTAGTCGAATGTTTTCTGCAATTTCTGCTATCTTTGCTCCATTGTTACCTGCTTTGGCTGGCTCTGGTATTTTACGTGGCTTGTTGATTTTGGCAGTTCAAGTGGGCCTTATCAAAAGTGGAAGTGGTACATATACAATTTTATATGCTGCTTCAATGAGTGTATTTTACTTTCTACCAGTTTTACTTGCATTCACTTCAGCTAAACGTTTTGGGGCGAGTCCATATTTATCAGCCTTAATTGGATCAGCTTTACTTTATCCGGATTTTATTAATTTGATGGGTAAAACTGGAAATGGTGCGATGACTAATTTCTTTGGAATTCCGGCAGTTTTGATGAATTATAACTCAACTGTTGTACCAATTATTTTAGCTATTTGGGCATATTCATATTTGTATAAATGGTTGGATCGGAAAATTACGGAAAATTTGAAATTAGTTCTATTACCATTAATCTCACTGCTTGTTATGATCCCACTTACAATTATTGTTATTGGACCACTTGGTGTGTATAGCGGTGAAGCGATTGCTTTCTTTGTCAATTGGTTGATTGGACATAGTAGTATTTTAGCCGGCGTCGTAGTTGGAGGCGGCTGGAGTGTTCTGGTAAGTATGGGTATTCATTGGGCCATTAATCCGATTATGATAAATAATATTGCTAACAACGGATTTGATTATATTTGTCCCTGGACCTTTGCCTGCAATTTTGCAGTAATCGGTATGACAGTTGGTGTTTGGCTCAAGGCACGCAACTCAAAGCTTCGTAGTTTTGCTTTGACTGGTTTAGTAACTATTGCACTCTCAGCAATTATTGAACCAACTTTGTTTGGACTATTGGTAAAGAATCGTAAATTATGGTTAGCACAGATTATTGGTGGCGCAGTCGGTGGTGCTTATCTAGGATTAACCAAAGTTGTAACAAATGCTTTTGTGTTTGGTAGTGTTACAACATTCCCAGCATTTATTGAGAAAAATGGTGCTAATTTCTTGAATGCTATGATTGGACTTGGAATTGCAGCTGTCGTTGCAGCGGTTTTAGCATACTTTTTCACTAACCGTGAAGAAAAATTAATTTAAAATGCTTTCTATTGTTGAAAAATCCACCATTATTAGTTATTGTAAAAACAATGAGGGTAAAAATAACAAAAATAAGGTGGAGTTCAAAATGATTCCATATGAACGACAAAAAGCAATAATTACATTGTTAGCAGATAAGGATCTCGTTAAAATAGATGAATTACACAAAGACTTACCAAACATTTCAATGTCGACTTTACGACGTGATTTGAAAGCGCTTGAATCGAGCGGTGATATTGAATATTTGGTCGGAGGTGCAATTAAAGCGACTGTTACTTCAGGTGAGTTACCAATGTCAAAAAAATCTTCTTTGCATGAAGCAGAAAAGAAAATCATCGCCACACGGGCTGCCGATGAAGTATGTGATAATGAAAGTGTTTATATTGATTCTGGGTCAAATAATGCATTGTTATTGAATCAATTACTGGATAGAAATATCACGATATATACAACAAATACAATTATATTTAATATAAACTGGAAATTTAAGGCATCTGTAATTTTGCTGGGTGGTCGATATGATCCTGAAATATCTTCTTTAAGTGGTACTTTAACTGAGAATAATTTGAGTGATCTATATTTTGATCGTGCTTTTTTAGGAGTTAATGGAGTAGACGATGAAAAAGGTATTACGACACCAAATATCGCTGAAGCAACAAAGAAGCGTTTGATTAAATCAAATGCAAAGCGTACCTATTTGTTATGTGACAGTAGTAAATTTCACCGTGTGTCTTCAGTGAGAGCGTTTGACTTAAAAGATGTCATACTAATTTCTGATAAGAATGATACAAAGCTTAGCAAACACGTGCCAATATTACTTCCTGAATGATGAAAGGAAAGATGTTGAAATGGGTTTATTCTCTAGAAAAAAACGTACAATAAATTTGTTTGCGCCGGTTTCTGGTGATTTGATTGCAATTGAAAAGGTGGATGATGAGGTGTTTTCTAGCAAAGCTTTAGGAGAAGGCTTTGCAATTAAGCCAACCAATGGGGACGTATATTCACCAATTGAAGGTACTGTTACTTCAGTTTTCCCCACCAAACACGCAATTAGTCTTAAAACTAAGGATAAATTAGAGGTTTTAGTCCACCTTGGAATTGATACAGTTGAGTTAAACGGTAAAGGATTTGAAACCTTTGTCCAGGAGGGTGACACAGTAACTGAAAGCACTAAGCTGGTTAACGTTGATTTAGATTATTTAGTCAAGGAAAAAAAGGCTAGTGATGTTATGGTCATTTTTACAAATTTGGATCAACGAAAGTTAGTTTATAATGAGGGTAGTGTGGCGCAAGGCGACTCTGTTGGTCATATAGAATAACCAATGATTATTAGTGATAAGGAAGTTCATAACAACTTATGTTCTGGCTTTTTTTATCACTAGAAAAATGAATACGTTGGAGATTTAGATGAATGGTCATGAAGATGTAAGGCTACTAGATTCTAAATAACTAAAGGTTGAAAGAATCAAAATCACTTCAATAACTAGTATTAAACGACTTGGTTCAAAAGTAGTAGTTTCAATCTTTAGCTAAACAAACTAAAAAAATCCACTACTGGCCAAAATTTTGGCGGTAGTGGATTTTTCAGTTGCTGAAAAAAGTGGAGTTAGCTTTTTGAACTAGGGATAAACGGCTCTCTAAAGTTCAAAATATTCATACAAATCATCGATTGTCAGCTTCTGTTTTTCTTCACCAGAAACATCGATTTTAATCTGGCCCTTGTCCAAAACAATCAAGCGATTACCATATTTTAAAGCATCTTCCAAATGGTGGGTGATCATCAAACAAGTTAGTTTATCCTCTTTAATTCGATCGTCAGTAGCTTGCAATAACTCTTGGCTAGTTTTGGGGTCCAGAGCAGCGGTATGTTCATCCAGTAATAAAATATCAGGTCGTTTAATCGTCGCCATCAAGAAACTTAAAGCCTGCCGTTGACCACCAGAAAGCTCGCCAGCGGGAGTGTTTAAGCGATGGCTGAGATCATTTTCCATAGTTCCGGTTATTTCTTTAAAATGGGACATTTGACGTTTTAAACCGCGGAAAACCAATCCACGACGGGCACCACGTTTTTCTGCTAACAAAAGGTTTTCGGATACTGTCATTCGCGGTGCTGTACCTAACTTAGGATCTTGAAAAACTCGGCTAAGGAAACGCGTTCGTTTTTCTTCTGAAAGGTGGGTGATGTTCTGGCCTTTGACCAAAATTTGGCCTTCATCAACGGCTAAGTTGCCACCAATCGTATTAAACAAGGTGGATTTTCCGGCTCCGTTTGATCCTAGGATCGTGATGAAATCACCGGGGTACACTTTTAAATTAATGCCACGAAGAATCTTTTGCTCATCGGGGGTATGGCGATTTACATAAGTGGTCACGTTTTGCAGTTCTAAAATTGGATCAGTCATGATCTCGCACCTTCTTATCTGGGAGTGGCGTTTTAACGCTATTTTTAACAAATCGGTCTAAATGCAAAGCAGTGCGGAAGGTTGGTAACATCAAGCACAGCGCTAATACAATGGAAGAAATTAAGTTCAAATCGTTTGTACTGAACCCGAGTTGCAACACGATCAACAAGACAAAACGGTATAAAATGCTACCGCAAGTCACGGCGATTAACCGCTGATTCATGGATAAGTTACCGAAAACCACTTCGCCGATGATGATGGAAGCTAACCCGATAACGATGATTCCGATTCCCATGTTGACGTCGGCATAGCCATCACTTTGAGCAACTAAAGCACCAGATAGGGCGATCAAGCCGTTTGAAACCATTAAACCCATGATCTTCATGCTATCAATATGAATGCCAAGCGATTTTGCCATGGTTTCATTATCGCCAGTTGCGATGAAAGCTTGACCCAAGTTAGTTTGGAGAAACATACCTAACACGATGGTCACAATGATGACAATCAACAAGCCAAGGGAGACACTGTCGAAATATTTAGGCAAAGACTCTAAAAACGAATTGGTGAATAAACTTTGTTTTCCCAGCAAGGAGATGTTGGAAGTGCCCATAATGCGCAAGTTAATCGAATAGCAAGCGGTCATGACCAAAATGCCGGCTAACAAGATAGGAATGCGACCTTTGGTGTACAAAAGTCCGGTTGCTAAACCTGCCAACATACCAACTAGAATGGCTAGGAGGGTAGCTAAAATAGGTGACACGCCGTGGGTAATTGCGGCCACACAGACTGCGGCGCCCATGGGAAATGTGCCTTCAACTGTCATGTCAGGGAAATCGAGAATTCGGAAAGTTAGAAACAGTCCAATTCCCAAAATACCCCAGAGGAAACCTTGTCCGATTGCAGATGTTATTAAACTCATTTGAATAACTCCCCTTCCGTTTTGGCCGTTTTAAGTAATGAGTCAGGAATGTGAATTCCTAATTTCTTGGCCTGCTTTAAATTAATAGTTAATTCACCATGTTTGACGTATTCTACTGGTGTTTTGCTAATTTTCTTACCCTTAAGTAAACGGCCAGCCATGCGGCCAGTCATAATGCCCAATTTGTATTGGTTAACGCTGTAGGTTGCCACGCCACCTTGTTTGACCATGGTATCAACCGCGGGGAAGATCGGTACGTTAGCGTTATTCGCATTTTTGACGAGAGTCTGCATAGCACCGGCAATTGTATTGTCAGTGGGGACGTAGACGGCATCGACATTTTGTAACATGGTCTGTGAAACTTGGTTCAAATCGTTAGAATTAGAAATCGAGTAAACTTTGTATTTGACGTTTTCTTGCCGGCAAAGCTTAGTAAACAATTTGTACTGTGCAACCGCTGAATTATCGCTGGAAGTATAGATAATGCCAAGTGTCTTAAGTTTTGGCATTAGTTTTCGAATTAAACCAAGTTGCTCTTTTAATGGTGCCTGATCGGAAACACCGGTGATGTTGGCTTCAGGATGATTCTCGTTTTTGACTAACCCGGCACCTTTAGGATCAGTGACGGCCCCTAAAACAATTGGCGTTTTCTTGGTCACATCAGCTAAAGCGAGTGATGAGGGGGTTGTAATCCCAATCATTAAATCGGCATTTTCGTTCTCGAACTTCTCACTCATGGATTTCAGGTTACTTTGATTTCCCTGAGCATTTTGATAATCGATCTTGACCGTTTTACCTTTGACATAGCCTTCATCTTTGAGTCCCGCGATGACTCCCTTTTGAATTTGTGCCAGGGCTGGTTGATTCATAAGTTGCAGAAGGCCAACTGTGGGGATCTTTGGCTTGGCAGTTTGTTTGGTGTTACTTTGAAAAAATGCAAAACCTAGAAAAATAAAAATTGCTGCGATAAATGTGATTAAGCGTTTCATATGGTTAACTCCTCGTATTATATGTTTTGAAACTTTGCTTCTTACTATTCACTACTCAAAATTAATGACCTGCCCATGGAATTGAATTTTTTAGAAAGAAAAAAGAACAATCCCATTGCAGGATTGTTCTTAATAAATCGAAAACAAAACCCACATGAATATTATAATCCATGCGGGCTTTTTTCTACGTCAAAGTTAGCCGGCACAGATACGATCTGTATGCATCCAGGTCGTATCTTGCCAAAAGACAATCACAACCTAATTACCGGCTTTGCCAACGATTATTCAGTTGTGTGTTTGTCTTTGTCATATGCGTAACCAACTTTCTTTATTAATTGATTCTGAGTATAGGTAAGTTTTTGATGAGTGTCAAGATAAATTTGAAATTTTTTTGAGGTGTGCCTGGGTATGAAAAAAGCCTCTCAAACTTTGGACAGTTACCAGAGGCTTAATTCATATTTAAGTTGTTGTAAAAGTCCACCGTCTTAAACGGTAAGCTATTGGATCAGGATTTAGTCGCATAAATCTTGATCCTTTTTGATCACACCCATATTATAGAATTTTTGAAGTGCTAAACCAATAAATAACATATTAAGAAGGTGTTCTTGAAAAGAGAAGTCTAAATCAATTTTCAGATGGATCCAACACATATCAATCATACAGATTAGGAAAGTGGTTGTTCATCTGATTTCATAAATTGGTTTTACCATAGTTATTCCAAAATGGACGTGAATTACAAACCGTGCTATACTTTAGAAAAATTATAAAAGTGAGGGATCTGCCATTGAGAAATTAAGTTAATTCTGTTGAACCTGTTAGTGCACCTGTCATAGGGTGGACTGTGCAGTTTTTCAGGATTGGCTAATCTTTCTCGATGGGCAGGTCCTTTTTGTATGCTCATTTTTAGTCGGCCTGAAAAAGCTAGAAAAAATGAGGAATTTATATGTCTAAAATTGAAATTAAAAATCTAACATTTGGCTATGATACGCAGGGGAGTTTGCTGTTTGATCACGTCAATTTAAACCTGGATAGTAACTGGAAACTAGGATTGATAGGGCGCAATGGCCGCGGTAAAACAACTTTTTTGAATCTTCTCCAAAATAAATTAAATTATCAAGGACAAATTAGTGCCAATTTAGCCTTTGATTATTTCCCCCAAACAATTAAGAATCTACAGCAACTTACCTTCTTCGTCTTAAACGATTTGGGTGTTACTGAGCAGTGGAAAGTAGAACGCGAACTGAATTTATTGGGAACTGATCCTGATATTTTGTGGCGAGACTTCACTACATTGTCTGGTGGTGAACAAACCAAAGTTCTCCTGGCTAGCTTATTTACCCAAACAGTGAATTTCCCTTTGATTGATGAACCGACTAATCATTTGGATATTAAGGCTCGTGAGCAGGTAGCTAATTATTTGAAACATAAGAAACAGGGTTTCATTGTGATTAGTCATGACCGCAAGTTTGTCGATGACACAGCCGACCATATTCTCTCAATCGAAAAGTCCAATATTTTAATGTATCAGGGCAATTTTGCCACTTACGAAGCTCAAAAAAAGTTGAGTGATACGCATGAAGAGATGGAAAATGCCAAACTTAAGAAGAGCATTTCCCGATTGAAACAGACAGCGGCTGAAAAGGCGGAATGGTCACGTTCTAAAGAAAGCGAAAAATATGGAAATCCCCACGTTAAGGGAAGTGGATCAATTGGCGATACAGGCGCGATTGGAGCCCGGGCAGCGCGTACCATGAAGCGAGCGTTAACCTTGCAAAAACACATGCAAAAAGATATTCAGGAAAAAGAAAAGCTGCTGAAAAATATTGAATATATTGATCCGCTGTCAATGAATTTTGTGCCAACCCATCATGATCGATTGTTGACGGTTAAAGATCTTACCTTGAGTTATCCAGATTCTGAAAGTTCCTTGTTTGATCCCATTTCGTTTGAGATTAAAAAAGGCAATCGGGTGGGAATCGTTGGCCCCAATGGTGCAGGAAAATCCACCTTGATTCGGGCAATTCTTGGTCAGTTTGCCGGCAAGGTCTCTGGTGAAATCGGGCAACCACAACATTTAAACGTTAGTTACGTGCGCCAAAGTTATGACGACAACCGAGGTACGTTAACTGAATTTGCGGAAACAAATCACCTAGATTATCAGGAGTTTTTGAATAATCTCCATAAATTGGGGCTCGAACGCAATGTGTTTACAACTAAAATTGAGCACATGAGTATGGGACAGCAAAAGAAAGTGGAGTTGGCAAAATCATTGTCGGTGCCGGCGGAATTCTATTTGTGGGATGAACCGTTGAATTATCTGGATATTTTTAATCAAGAACAGTTAGAAACCCTGATTAAAACGGTTAAACCCTCTATGCTGATCGTGGAACACGACCGGGAGTTTATCCAGCATGTGACAACGGATGTGGTGGAGCTGAAAACGGTTGGATAAATGAGCCTAATTCTGAAAAATGGCAGTATCTAAATGCGAGATATGATAAAATGAATTAAACAAATATACTTTGAGCTTTATAAGTATATACAAATTTAAGGGGACTTTTTAAAATGGTTCATTTAATTTATACTGCTGTATTAACGGTTATTGGTATTCTTTGTATCTTCGTTCCGCTATGGCTGCTGATGCGCGCTAACAAATCAATTTCAATGAAGGTGCTCCCTACAGAAGACGACACTAAAGTGTTCTACACGTATGTTTGGTTTTACGAAACTGGGAAATTAGAAGTTCTGAATGGGGATGCTTATCAGGTAGGCAAAGAAATTCAGGCAACAAATGCTGGCAAGTATGTCATCAAAGAGGTCAACAAAGAAGTATTGTTCATGGGAATGCAACGCAAATATGAATTTGTTTTAGGCTAAAAAAAATGGCGATTCGCAATTAAGCGGATCACCATTTTTGTTTATTTTGATTTCTCTTCTTTAAGCTTCCAAGCTTTGTAAAGATCATAGCTGAACAGAATAAAGATTGCAATTGTACTTACGGTAGTAATTGTAAGGCCAAACGAGACGAAATCAATGATTGACAGCAATAACATAAATATTGCACCGATTAAACTGATAATGATTTTTCTGTTCATAGTTATTCACGACCTAAGCATTTTGTTCTTCAGCTTGTACCTTTGCAACACGTTCACTGATCTTCATAAATGGAAGGTAGAGAACAACACCAAGTGCGATGATAACAAATTGCACAACAGGTGCACGCCAATCACCGGCAGTTGCTAGATAAGGGCCAATTAGTGGTGGAGTAGTCCAAGGTACTAACACGACGGTTCGTCGTACCAAACCAACGAGGGTTGCGTAGTAGCCAATAATACTACCAATAGTTGGGAACAAGACGAATGGAATCATCATTGGTAAGTTGAAGACAATTGGATAACCAAAGATCATTGGTTCGTTAATATTGAACAGTCCAGGAGCTAATGATAAGTTAGCAACTTGACGTGAAGATTTAACCTTACTGAAAATTAAAATAGCAATAATCAAAGAAATTGTACTTCCTGAACCACCAATCAAAGTGTAGCTACTTACAAATGAAGTAGTGATGATGTTTGGAATATGTGCGAATGAATGTGAAGTTGCATATGCAGTCATGTTAGCATTCATATTGATTAAAACTAGAGGATCCATCAAAGTACCAGAAATAACAGTTTGGTGAATAACTAAAGTAAATAGGAAGTTGGCAGCTGTATAAATTACACAAAATCCAACAATGTTAGTATTGAAACCACGTAATGGTTCCTGAACCCAAGTCTTAATTAAGTTGATCAAATCGGCATTGAAGAAGCCTGCAAGTAACGCAGCAATCAAAGCGAATAATGACATTAAGATTAAAGCGGGTAGTAAAACACTAAATGATGAAGAAACTGCAGGCGGAACGTTATCGCCTAAATGGATCTGTAAACTCTTGTAACTTGATAACTTAATAAAAATACCAGTTGCAAGTAATCCAACAATAATACCACCAAACATACCTTGTGTACCGGTGTTTAAGTAACTAAGACCGCCAGTAACAGCTGACATTTTTGCACCAGCTGAGGCAACAGTTCCTAGAGAAACCGTCTGAGGCATCATGATCATTAAACAAGCTAATGACATGGCAGATGCAGCGATTGGGTTAGAGAAGCCCTTATTTTTAGCAAGTGCATATCCAATCATAGGGGCTACCAACAAACCGGCAACCTGTAAGGTACCATTATTAATGGCATTTCCGAAAACCTGGACCTTTGCTAAAGTTTCACCATGGAAGATCCATGTGAATACGGTATTATTGAGCAATACACCAAGACCAGCGATGATAAAGACGGGTAAAATAACCGCGAAAGCATCACGTAATGATCGAAGGTAAACCTAGTTACCGACTTTAACGGAGACTTCGGTAAACTTTGCAATAAAACCCGAGTTCTCAAGTTTTTCGCTTGAGCTTTGGTTCTTATCTTCACTCATAAGTTTTTTCCTCCTTTTATATTAAAACAATTTACGCTAAGTCATTTCCGTTTGAGGCGATGACTTTTTTAAACCAACCATAACTCTTCTTTGGAATTCGTTTCATGTCACGTAAATCGTGATTACCACGGTTGACATAAACCATGCCGTAACGTTTTTCCATGTTTCCTGATGAACTTGGAATATCAATCAAACCCCAACCCAGATAACCAATGACGGGAACACCGTCTTCAAACATGGCATCTTTCATTGCTTGGATATGTGCACGGTGATAATTGATTCGGTAATCATCTTGAATTTCATGACCATCGTAAGTTTCACGGACACCAATTCCGTTTTCAATTGGAAACATTGGAACGCCATAACTGTTGTAAGTCTTTGTGAGAATATCACGGAAACCAAGTGGGTCAATGGACCATCCCCATTCGGAAACTTTTAAGAATGGATTTTCTTTGCCGCCAGCGTCTAGATAATAATTTGGGAGGGTATTATCTGGAACGACCGAACTGCTAATTGTGACGCTTTGATAATAGCTGAATGCAATAAAGTCACTTGATAATTGATTAAATACGTTCTGGTCAGCGTCAGTGAAATCCATGTTAATGCCGTGATTCTTCACGAAAGTGAGAACTTCGTTTGAATAACGACCGTGGACAAAAACATCTAACAAATTACGGTTTAAAAATTCGTCGATCTGACGTGCATATTGCACATCCTTTGGTAAGGATGATGTAGGATAAACTTCGCTATAAGCTAACATGCCACCAATCAAGTTGTCAGTTTGTTTATGTAAATAATTGGCAACTCCTGCATGGGCCAACATCACGTGATGTGAGATTTGGTAAAGTTCATCATCTGTTCGCTCGCCTTTAAGATAGCCGGCAATTCGGAATGTTTCCGAAGTGGAGTACAAGTTTTGCTCGTTAAAGGTGATCCAATATTTGACACGATCACCAAAGCAATCGACCATCTTTTTACCATAATTGACAAATGAATCAACCACATGACGATCCAAGAAGCCGTTATACTTCTCAGCCAAATGAAGCGGCATATCAAAATGGTAGAGACAAATCATTGGTTGAATATGCCGTGCCAATAATTCGTTAATCAAATTGTCGTAGAACTTGATTCCTTCTTCGTTAAATTCGCCATCGCCGTCTGGATTGACACGACTCCAAGAAATCTGGAATCGATAACAATTCATTCCTTGATTAGCCATCAGATCGAGATCTTCTGGATAATTGTGGTAATCATCGATTGCAACTTTCCAATCTGAAGAGTTTTCTGTTGCAGGAAATGTATCGTAGACGGATTTTCCTTTTCCGCCTTCGTTATAACCTCCTTCCGTTTGCATACTTGATACTGAATTTCCCCAAAGAAAACCTTTGGGCATCTCTTTTGTCATGATTCAATCTCCCTCTTTCTTGAATACGTTTTCATTATATATCCATATTCGTCTCTATGTAAAGGCTTTTATTTAAAAAGTATATACATCTGTGAAATAACTAGAAATTATAAATATACGGATGTATGAAATATGGGGAGAAAAGGTTAGAATGGGGATAATAAGAATAGTGGGGATAAATATGTATAAATATCAGCAAATATCAGAAAAGATTCGAAAAAAAATAGTGAATGGAAACTTTAAAGCAGGGGGGTTGCTACCAGATCAAAATAAGCTGGCAAGGGACTTTGGGACGACCCGAATTACAATTAGGAAGGCCATTCAGGCCCTAATTATTGAAGGAATCGTGTATACAAAACGTGGTGCAGGAACCTTTGTGCGCAAAGATTACATGCAAAACTTAGATGATATGGGAAATGCCATTGATAAGCCTTTGGGAACAACTCATACTCATCCAAACAAAAAAGTAACCAGTAAGGTTTTGTCTTTAAATGCGCGTTTACCAACTAACGAAGAACAAAGTAGCTTGATGATTTCTTCTACAGAGCCCGTTTATGTGATTGAACGAGTGCGTTACATCGATAATAAAGTTTACAGTTATGAACACACGATTATGCCAACAGCGGTTGCAGAAATTACTGAAGATGTCTTACATCACTCCATTTATCAATATTTAACCGATGAATGTCATCTCACAATTACTGGTTCTCATCGAATCGTGCGTGCTGCAAAAGCGACGCAAAAAGATGTTGAAGCCATGGGAGTCGAAAAAGATGAACCCGTTTTGGTGATTGAACAGGTCAGTTATTTGGAAGATGGGGAACCTTTTGAATTCTCAGAATCTCATTTCCCTTATCAAACCAACCAAGTTACGGCCGACATTGACTTAAATGTATAGCAAAAAGCTTTACCGCAGATTAATACGGTAAAGCTTTTTTACATACCCAAATAGTTAATTTCCCGACTGATTAGCTGCGTGAAAGTAGAAGCTTAAATTTGGGTAGACATAAATTGTTTGTGAAAAGTTAAATAATACGTCGTTATTATAGTAATTAGATTGCTGCAAGGTCATACAAGCTGTTTTGGGTTCCAAGCCCAACAAGTTAGCGGCTTCACTGGATAACCGGTCTTGAGATAAATATTGATCACTATTATTAATCCGAATTCCATATTTTTCTTTGATGTAATCGAAAATGGAATGATTAATACTAGACAAGCTTAGTGAAGGAACCTCGCTTTTGACATAGTACGCATATTCCAAACTGTATAACTGCTTATCCACATAACGAAGACGAATAACCCGATACAATGCTGCACCATTTCGTGTGCTAAATTCTTTTGCCAAAGCTTCATCAGCATGAATCTCATCAAAAGTTACAATTTTAGAAGTCATATTTTTGTGATAACGTGATCGACTGGCACCCATGGTTAAATTAACAACTGTTTTTTCTGCCTGGCTAATATCATTCACAAAATAACCGCTACCTTGGACCCGGCGAACTAGGCCCTTTTGTGCCACAATATCGATGGCCTTCCGAATTGTATTGCGACTGACATTATAACGTTCCATCAGTTGATGTTCCGTTGGAAGCTTTAGTTTAAATAACTTATTTTCGATTGAATGAATAAGATCATCAGCAATGTCATGATACATTCAGATTTCCTCCGTTCCCCATAGTGGCTTGATTTGTATTCTATTTGTACCTACCATTCATCTTCCAATTGTAATGAAAACGGTTTAATAGTCAACCACTTTAGTGTAAAAAGAACATATTTTTTTAAATTAGTACAAGTTTTTAGGTACAAAATGGACAAAATAGCTGATCATCAATTAATGAATAAAGGACCAATTATATTCAGAAAAAAATAAAAAAGTTTGATAATTCCCGTGATGAGGGGGATAACGGGCCATTGCAAATTTTTTTCGATTATTAAGCTTGTAAAATTTGTACCTACGAGTTACAATGCAATTGTAATGAAAGCGGTTTAAAAAGTAAATCGCTCGAGAACAAAAAATAAGACAAATTATTAGGAGTGAGCATTATGGCAGAGAAAACAATTATGTTAGTTTGTGCAGCAGGTATGTCAACAAGTCTTTTGGTATCAAAAATGCAAAAGGCCGCAGCAGCAGAGGGTGTTGATGCAGAGATTTTTGCAACAGCAGCTTCAGATGCAAATAACAAGTTGGAAGAGAAACATCCAGACATCTTAATGCTCGGACCACAAGTTCGTTATATGGAAAATAATTTCAAGAGCAAATTGGATATTCCAGTTGAAGTAATCAATATGCAAGATTACGGGATGATGAACGGTGAAAAAGTGTTGGCAGAAGCATTTAAGACATTGGGTGTGAAATAAGACAGAGTGGTAAACAAAGTGGGTAGCTCACGAGTACTAGCCTAGATTAGGAAATGATTCACGTATTTTGTGAATTGTTTTCTAATCGTAGCTAGACGGAATGAGCTGCTTTGGTTAGCACGTTTCAGCCCCAACAACGCAAACAATTTTGAAAGCGGAAACAGAAATTGCTTCCGTTTTTACATAATCCAGAAGGAGAATTACAGAAAATGGCCGAAGAAGAAAAAGAACAGAACTTAGAAGCAATCATGGGATTAATTATGAATGGTGGGAATGCAAAGAGTTCTGCATTCGAAGCAATTAATGCCGCAAAAAAAGGTGATTTTAAAACCGCCGATGCAAAATTAAAAGAGTCCGATCACTTCTTAACAGAAGCACACAATTCACAAACTGGTATGTTGACTGATGAAGCAAACGGGAAACATGCTAAGGTCACATTATTAACAGTTCACTCTCAAGATCATATTATGAATGCCATCACATTCCGTGATTTGGCTGGTGAAATTGTTGATCTTTACAAACGACTTGATAACGTCAAAGTCGAAGATTAGAAACTCGAAAGGGCAGCCAAGTCTTTAGGTGGTTGCCCTTTTTTAAATAAAAAATGAGGTGTAGAAAATATGAGTGAACAAAAAATGCGTATGCCAGAAGGCTTTTTATGGGGCGGTGCTGTTGCAGCCCATCAATTAGAAGGCGGTTGGCAAGAAGGCGGTAAGGGTGTCAGTATTGCCGATGTCATGACGGCTGGAGATAAAGATCATCCCCGTCGCGTAACTGATGGTGTTAAAAAAGGTGAAGTTTACCCTAATCATTGGGGAATTGATTTTTACCATCGTTATCCAGAAGACATCAAGCTATTTGCTGAAATGGGATTCAAATGTTTCCGGACATCAATTGCTTGGACACGAATCTTCCCTAACGGCGATGAAACAGAGCCTAACGAAGAGGGACTCCAATTTTATGATGACTTATTTGATGAGTTATTAAAGTACAACATTCAACCTGTTATTACTTTGTCTCATTTTGAAATGCCTTATCATTTGGTTAAAGAGTACGGCGGCTGGTCAAATCGAAAGTTGATTGGGTTCTTCTTAAATTACGCGGAAGCAGTTTTCAAACGTTATAAGAATAAAGTTAAGTATTGGATGACTTTCAACGAAATTAACAACCAAACTACTTGGGATGATCCACACCCAATGCTGCAAAACTCCGGGTTACAACTTGGTAAAGATGATAACTGGGAAGAATCAATGTACCAGGCCGCTCATTATGAAATGGTAGCTAGTGCCAAGGCTGTAAAGTTAGGACATCAAATTAATCCTGATTTCCAGATTGGTGACATGATTGCGATGTGTCCCATTTATCCTTTGACGGCTGATCCTAAAGATATCATGATGGCAGAACGGGCAATGCAAACGCGTTACTACTATGGCGATGTGCAGGCTAACGGTTTCTATCCTAACTGGGTACCTAAGTATTGGGCTCGCAAAGGCTTCAAGATTGATCGTACGGAACAGGATGCTAAGGATTTGCGTGAAGGCACTGCTGATTACGTTGGCTTCAGTTACTACATGTCATTTGTAACGAAGTACAAGGCTGACAATCCGGATTATGTTTATACAGAATCTAAGGATCAAGTTGATAATCCTTATACTGAAAAATCAGATTGGGGCTGGCAAATTGATCCTGTTGGTTTGCGGTATTCTATGAACTGGATGCAGGATCGTTGGCATAAACCAATGTTTATCGTTGAAAATGGTTTTGGCGCTTATGACAAGAAAGAAGCTGATGGTAGTGTTCACGATGATTACCGGATCAGCTACTTCCATGACCACATTGAAGCAATGGAAAAAGCCGTTGTTGAAGATGGCGTTGATCTGATTGGTTACACACCGTGGGGCTGCATTGATTTGATTTCAGCCAGCACTGGTGAAATGAAGAAACGCTATGGCTTTATTTACGTAGATCAAGATGACGAAGGTAATGGTTCTTTGGCCCGTTCTAAGAAAGATTCCTTTGATTGGTTTAAGAAAGTAATTGCTTCGAATGGTGAAGATATTTCCGAAAAATAAAACGCTATAAAATGAGTTTAATTTAAATAAATTAGAAAAACAGTCAGTAAAAGTTTCTGTGGCTGTTTTTTTAGTTTGAAACATGTTCCACAACCGAAGACAAAGTGCTATTCTATAGAGGTAATCAGGGGAAGGTGTAAATGATGTTTCCGTATGAAAGAGTGAAATTGTTAAATCAGTTGGAACTAAGCATCTACAAATATATCATTGCGCATCCTGTGGAAGTTGAAGGGATGACGATTCGTCAGTTAGCCAAAAAAAGCCATGTGTCACCGACAACGATTTTGCGTTTTTTGCACAAAATGGATTTTTACGGCTACTCAGAGTTTAAGTATGCGCTCAAACGGCAGCAAAAAATGCAAACTGAGCAACCCAAACAGCAACGAAATGTCCCAATGAGTCAATTTTTTGATCAGTTAAACGACGCCCATTTTCTGGATAAGATTCAACAAGCGGCTAATTATATAATTGAGGCGGATACCAGTTTGTTGTTTGGTCTGGGAACCAGTGGCAGCTTGGCACAGTATGGCGCCCGGTTATTGGCTAACTATGGGATTTACACCTTAAGTATTACGGATCCGTTTCAGCCAAAGCCATTAGCACGTCGTGATTTTTCAGATACCTTGTTACTATTGTTATCCGTTTCAGGTGAAACTGCTCAGGTCCTGCAACAGGCTAAATTCTATCAAGAAAATGGCGCAAAAACGATGGCCATTACGGCCAATCGCTATTCAACCTTAGCTCAATTGGTAGATTTCAATATTTCCTATAACGTGCCAGAAGTCTTGATGGCGGATCTTAATTTAACATCTCAAATTCCAGTGGTCTTCTTGCTTGAACAAATCGGAATCAAGGCCCATAAAGATTTATTAAAAGTAGCACAAATTCCAAAAGATTCCATTTTTTAATAAAAATTCGAATTTTGAGGATGACTCAAATATTGGACCAGACCAATTTTGAGATAGTCAATAGACTAGTGATGTTCTCTATGAACTAAAAGCATACCAATTGATACCATGAAACATGTTACGCTTAGTGACATGTTTTTTTTAACAAAAAATTAAACTTTTTGAGTGAAATAGGTAGGCACAAATCTAAAAATGTGGTATATTGTAAACGATGAAACCGCATACAATGGGTTTCAAATAAACTTTGTCACTTGCAAAATTATAATTATAATTTGACAGATTTTGCTATTCATATAACGTTGCAAGTGATAAATTGGGAGTGTTTTATATGAGTGAGAAGAAGGAAAACGGCTTCGTGCAAAATACACTTATTCCCTTAGCTGGGAAGATGGCTGCTTCTCGTCATTTGGTTGCTCTTCGTGATGGATTTGCACTGGTAATGCCACTAATCATTATTGGTTCTGTCTTCATGATCGTCAGTCAGTTTCCAATTCCGGCCTACATCAATTGGATGAGTTCGGTATTTGGTCCTAACTGGGCAACAGTTGTTGGTTGGGCGACAAACGCAACATTCAATATTATCGGAATGGTTGCCTGCATTGGTATTTCATATCAATTAGCTAAGTCGTATGACGGTGTTGATGCACTGTCAGCAAGTATTATTTCGTTAGGTGCTTTCTTACTAACAATTCCTCTAACTACGGATAAGGCCGGTAACACATTCGTGCCTTTGACCATGTTAGGTTCAATGGGATTGTTTGAAGCACTATTAGTTGGATTATTCATTACTGATTTTTATGTATGGATGATTCATAAGAACTGGCAGTTCCATATGCCAGATACAGTTCCACCCGCAGTTGGGAATGCGTTCTCTGCATTGATTCCTGGCTTCGTCATTATTGCTTTAGTTTGGTTACTTCGTATCGGAATTGGATTCACATTCTTCAAGACAATTCCAAATATCATTACAGTTATCTTAGCTAAACCTTTGACAGCCGTTGGTGGTACTATCTGGGGAGCTCTTGTTGCTGAATTCTTCGTTTCATTCCTTTGGCTATTTGGTATTCATGGTGCTAACGTTGTTGGTGGTATCATGGCACCAATCTGGTTAGGCCAAATGGGACAAAACGCTGCTGCTGTTAAAGCAAACAAACCTATTCCAAACGTTGTTAGTCAACAATTCGTTGATAACTTCGTCCATGCCGGTGGTTCTGGTGAAACTATTTCCTTAGCTTTGATGATGTTATTCTTTGCTAAATCAGCTAACTTGAAGGCTATTGGCCGTTTAGCTGGTGCACCTGCAATCTTCAACATTAACGAACCTATTATGTTTGGTTTACCAATTGTTTTGAACCCTGTTATGGCAATTCCATTTATCGTTGTCCCATTGGTAACAGTTATTATTACTTATGTTTCAATGAAGACTGGTATTGTTGCACGGACAATGGGTATTGCGGTTCCTTGGACAACGCCGCCAATTATTTCAGGTTGGTTGGCAACAGGTCACATTTCTGGTGCGGTTCTTCAGTTAGTTAACTTCGTGGTTGGTGGTGCCATTTGGTATCCATTCTTCAAGATTGCTGACCGTCAAGCATTGAAACAAGAAAAAGAAATTGCTGACAAAGAAGCTGCAGAAGCTGCTGCAAAAAACTAAACATTAGTTTTTAAACCTAATAAAATCTGTCGAATCTTCTTTTCGGCAGATTTTTTGGTAAAAAGGACAGAGTGTTTCAAAGAGCGATTAGCTTCTGAGTACAGCCTAGATAGTCGAATGATTCGGTTTAGGAATCGTTTGACTATCGTAGCTGGACGGAGGAAGGTGCTCTTTTAAACACGTTTTAACTGATCAAAAAGTGCAATCTGACCCGAATATTCAGCTGACTTCTTCCGTGAAAACCCGAGCCGGAACGTAGTGGGCACAACTTTAAGCCAACAAGTTGTCTTAAAGCTTGACCTTATTGTAAGTGCTAAAGCACTAACAATAATTTCACTACTGGGCTCATTTCACTCCAAAAGCCATCTAAATATTCTAAATAGCTTTAATTAAAAAACGCAACACTTTAATTTACCAAAACACGTATAATTGACAGTAAGAGAGAAATTCATTATTAAGAGGAGCGAGAATCATGAGTAAACATAAAAAGAATCGGCCAGATAGCGCCGTTGAGCGAGCTGCTCAAGCTAACGTAGACAAGATCATGGAGAAAACACGATCTCAACAAGGCACAATTGATCAACTACCTAAGTGGGCTCAAAATATGGCCTATAATCGGTTTGGCTTAAGTGAAGTGATTTCTTTTATTCCCCTAATCATTGCCGTTTTGACAACGCCATTATTGGGAAATCGTGTTTCCATGGGCGGGGGACTCATGATTAACAAAAATGCCCTATTCATTGTACCTTTTGTTAGTTTATTAATTTCTGGGGGAAGTTACCTCAGTATTAAAATTCGTCGAAAATCGGAACGAGTTCCAGACATTGAACATTTAGCTTGGAATGAGGTTTTTGCATTTCTCGCCAATGCCTTGGTGGTTCTCATTTGTTCATTAGTATTAATTTATCAGCTATATAGAGCTTTTACAGCTTAAAATTTTTGAGGGGGAATTATTTTGGCACGATTAGGAATTTCTTTATATCCGGAACACTCAACATTTGAAAAGGATAAAGCCTATTTAGACTTGGCTCACAAGTATGGATACACACGCGTTTTTACTTCATTACTTCAAATTAATGGGGATCAAGACGCGGTTGTCGCAAACTTCAAAAAAATTGTGCAGTATGCCAATTCACTTGATTTCAAAGTCATGGTTGATATGAATCCTTCTTTATTTAAACAACTCGGAGTGACCTATGATGATCTATCATTTTTTGATGATCTTGGTGCATGGGGCTTGCGATTGGACGAAGGGTTTACAGGTATGGAAGAATCACGGATGACCCGTAATCCTTATGGCATCAAAATTGAGGTTAACATGAGTAATGGTACCCGTTACTTGGAAAACATTCTCAGTTTTGCGCCTGACAAACAAAACTTATTGGGTTGTCATAACTTCTATCCACAAGAATATACAGGATTAGGCGAAGCTTTCTTCACGAAGTGTTCCGAATTATTCCGCAAGCACAACATTAACACCGCTGCGTTTGTCAGTTCGAAGGCTGCAACTTTTGGCCCTTGGCCTGTACAAGATGGGTTACCAACGATTGAAGATGATCGTCACTTACCAATTGAAACCCAAGTTCAACATCTATTGCTGACTGGTTTAATTGATGATGTGTTGATTGGCAATGCCTACGCCTCTGAAGCTGAATTAAAGGCAGCCTCAGAAGCCTTCTTTGGTCGCTATCCTGTGTTACATGCTGACTTCGTGGATGACCTGACAGCGAACGAAAAGCTGGTTGCATTGGGTAAACCACATTTGTATCGGGGTGATGCTTCTGATTATCTGTTACGGGACACAATGCCACGTGTTTGGTATAAAGATAAAGAAATTCCTGCGCATCATGAAAAAGAAGCCTTTAAACGTGGTGATATCATCGTTGTGAATGACAGCTATAGTCGTTACAAGGGTGAGCTTCAGATTGCATTGAAGGATTTCCCAAATGACGGACGCCGAAATGTTGTGGGGCATTTGTCTACAGATGACCTGTTCCTTTTAGACTACATCAAGCCTTGGAGCACATTTGAATTAAAATAGGTCAATTAATAAATAGGAGCGTGGTTGTCTAAAAAGATAACTACGTTTTTTATTTTCAAGCACTGCAAACGTTTACAAAAAACGATTTGGTGTATTATGAAGGCGAAATGAAAGCATTATTGCTTCATCGAATACTATTGGGGGCGTGTATTATGAGTCAAAGTTTGTTGGGAATTGTTGTTTTGTTAATTAGCCTAGGGATTGTCTATGGTGGATTTCGCTATGTTCGTAGTGGCAAAAGAGCCTATGCCAGTGCTGGAGTGAAAGTTGATTTTAATAAAACACCAGCTGCATATGGATTTGCGCCGGGAGTTATTGGCACAATTATTATGTTGGTCGGTGTTTGTGGAATTGTTTGGAGTCTGATTCTTTTATAAAAGTTTTGGAACTGATGCAGGTGTCTGAACAGATGCCTGTTTTTTTGTGCTTTTGTATTTTGGAAAACATTTTTGATATTAGAATTAATGATGATAATTAGAAAAATGAACCCTATGTTTCTGGCATTTTTGGAAACATAAGGTTTATTTTAGTTATGATTGTTATTTTTGTAAAATGGTGCTATGATATCGGTGTGATATCAAGTAACCGGTTTCAAGTGTAAAATTATGGGGAGGTTTTATTATGTATAAGATTCCAGCTTCGGCATTTGAATCTATTAACGATTATGGGAATGATAAAGAAAAATCAGTTTTACATGTCTTTACACCAATGCGAATTTCAATTGGTGGTAGAGTTTTTCCACATCATCCGAAAAAAGATCATGGCGTCCTGAGAAAGTTTTCCAAAAAGGATGCGGTTGTGAACAATCCAGCCTTAATTGAATTTACAGATGATGAAATTAAAATCCATGATGAACAGGGAAAGGTTATTCGAACGGAAAAAATTGGGACGTTTGATTTTGTTCAATTTGGGGCTCTCCGTACATTTATGGTGTTCCCTGCTTATACCTTTGCTATGACTATGGTTGTTGGTGCGCATGGGCAACATTATTACGTTGTGAATCCGAATTTCACGCCATTTCAGCTGTTAACACCAATTTTAAAACAGCAGTCAGTCGCAATTGAAGATCCCTTTAAAATTGCGGGGTTGCCAAGTAATGAACAACGTGAGGATTACTTTGGAAATGCCTATGAACAAAAAATTAAAGGGACAAATTATCCACTGTCATTAGAGTGGTGGCCGTTCTAACCTGTGATTTGCCAAAAACGGTAACAAAAAATTTTTACTCAGAAAACAATTTAGTCAATTTAAAAGAAGGTTTTATTATGTATAAGATTCCAGCTTCAGCATTTAAATTAACGACTAGTTTTTCGGCAGCAAAGGATCAGAATATGAAAAAATGTTTTACATCAATGCGCATCTCAGTCGATGGTCAGAGCTATCCGCACTTTCCAAACAAAGAAAATGGTGAATCGGTGAAACTTGCTAGAAAAGTTTTCGGCTTACCAGCAATGTCAACAATTGAATTCACACAAGATGAAATGAAAGTACATGATCAAAAGGATCAAATTGTTGAAAGTGAAAAAATTGCAACCTTTCAGCGAGTTCAATTTGGAGTTATTCGAAAAATGGGATTTGGTGGCCGTGTACCGTTGCTAACTTGCGCGATGACCATGGCAATTGTGACTGAACAACAAAATTATTATGTCATTAACTCTAGTTTTGAACCTTTTAACGCATTAGTTGCGTTATTTAAAGCACAGGGTGTTTCAGTTGAAGATCCGTTTGATATTGGATTTAGGTCAAGAATCTGG